>NZ_JBAGKH010000020.1:0-115747 GCF_036689765.1 Streptomyces poriticola | reverse complement strand
CCCCCGGCCCTGGCCACGGGAGGGAAGACGCCGCCGGGGCGGCCGGAGCCCACCCGGGCCCGGCCGCCCCGGCGGCACGTTTCTGCTGGCGGTGGAGGACTCAGACCTCCTCGTGGGACGCCACTGCACGGCGCGCGTCCGCGTCCAGCACGCCCCAGCTGATCAGCTGCTCGGTGAGCACCGAGGGCGACTGGTCGTAGATGACGGCGAGGGTGCGCAGGTCGTCCTGGCGGATCGAGAGCACCTTGCCGTTGTAGTCACCGCGCTGCGACTGGATCGTGGCCGCATAGCGCTGCAGGGGGCCCGCCTTCTCGGCCGGCACCGTGGCCAGCCGCTCCAGGTCCAGGACCAGCTTCGGCGGCGGCTCGGCGGCGCCACCGGGGGTGGTACCCGGAAGCAGCTCCTGCACGGGAACGCCGTAGAAGTCCGCCAGCTCGGCGAGGCGCTGCACGGTCACCGCGCGGTCCCCGCGCTCGTACGAACCGACGACCACGGCCTTCCAGCGTCCCTGGGACTTCTCCTCGACACCGTGGAGGGAAAGGCCCTGCTGGGTGCGGATCGCCCGGAGCTTGGCCCCGAGCTGTTTGGCGTATTCGCTGGACATATGGCTCCCCGGACACTGGGTCGACGCGGCCGGCTCGGTTCCATGCCGCGCGGTTGGTAACTCACTGTGAGGTTACGCAGCGTTACTCTGCTGCGTCAAGCCGAATGGTCCGCACCGACTCTTCCGTGGTATCGACATCCCGCTCCACCGATCGGGTGACAGGGGGCGGCCGACCGGGTGACAGGGGGGTGACCAGCGGGACCGACCCCGCCTGCTACCGTGGGGAGCGCAATTCCGACGTCCTTTAAGGTCCGTCCCGTGAGGCGGAGAAGGAGGTCCGTCTCGTATGGACAAGCAGGACACACAGTCCGATGCCCGGCCCGTGCTCGAGGGGCCCGACATCGCGCGGGTGCTCACCCGCATCGCCCACGAGATCGTCGAACGCGCCAAGGGTGCCGACGACGTGGTGCTCCTCGGTATTCCGACCCGGGGCGTCTTCCTCGCCCGGCGGCTCGCCGTCAAGCTGGAGCAGATCACCGAGCGCAAGATTCCGGTGGGCTCACTCGACATCACCATGTACCGCGACGACCTGCGCATGCACCCGCCGCGTGCGCTGGCCCGCACCGAGATCCCCGGTGACGGCATCGACGGGCGCCTGGTCGTCCTCGTCGACGACGTGCTCTTCTCCGGCCGCACCATCCGCGCCGCCCTCGACGCTCTGAACGACATCGGACGGCCCCGCGCGGTCCAGCTCGCGGTCCTCGTCGACCGCGGCCACCGCGAACTGCCCATCCGCGCCGACTACGTCGGCAAGAACCTCCCCACGTCGCTGCGGGAGACGGTCAAGGTCCAGCTCTCCGAGGAGGACGGTCGGGACACCGTCCTGCTCGGTGCCAAGCCGGCCGCTCCGGGCGCGCAGCGGTAGACCCGGCGGCGTACGCCACCGCACCGCGGCTGCCGCCACGCGCCCCCGCATGCCCGAATTCTCCTGTTCTCCAGAATGAACTGCCCTACGGAGCCTGAAAGATGCTGCGCCATCTCATCTCGGCCGCCGACCTCACCCGCGACGACGCAGTCCTGATCCTCGACACCGCCGAGGAGATGGCCCGGGTCGCCGACCGGCCGATCAAGAAGCTGCCGACCCTGCGCGGCCGCACCGTCGTCAATCTCTTCTTCGAGGACTCCACCCGCACCCGGATCTCCTTCGAAGCCGCCGAGAAGCGGCTCTCCGCGGACGTCATCAACTTCACCGCCAAGGGATCCAGCGTCTCCAAGGGCGAGTCCCTGAAGGACACCGCCCAGACGCTGGAGGCCATGGGCGTCGACGCCGTCGTCATCCGGCACGGCGCCTCCGGTGCCCCGTACCGGCTGGCCAACTCCGGCTGGATCGACGCCGCCGTGATCAACGCCGGTGACGGCACCCACCAGCACCCGACCCAGGCGCTGCTGGACGCGTTCACCATGCGCCGTCGGCTGACCGGCCCGGACGCCGGGCTCGGCCAGGATCTCGCCGGCCGGCACATCACGATCGTCGGCGACGTCCTGCACAGCCGGGTCGCCCGCTCCAACGTCGACCTGCTGCACACCCTCGGCGCCGAGGTCACCCTGGTCGCCCCGCCGACCCTGCTGCCGGTCGGCATCGAGACCTGGCCCTGCGCGGTCTCCTACGACCTGGACAGCACCCTGCCCAAGTCCGACGCCGTGATGATGCTGCGCGTCCAGCGCGAGCGGATGAACGCGGCGTTCTTCCCGACCGAGCGCGAGTACTCCCGCCGCTACGGCCTGGACGGCGACCGCATGGCCCGGATGCCCGAGCACGCCGTCGTGATGCACCCCGGCCCGATGGTCCGCGGCATGGAGATCACCGCAGAGGTCGCCGACTCCGGCCGCTGCACCGCCGTCGAGCAGGTCACGAACGGGGTCTCCATCCGCATGGCCGTCCTGTACCTGCTGCTGGGCGGCAACGAGCCCGCCGTCACCCACGCCCGAACCACCGAGGAGAAGTGAGACCGATGAGCAAGACCCTGATCCGCGGTGCGAGGGTGCTCGGCGGCGAGCCGCAGGACGTGCTGGTCGACGGCGAGACCATCGCCCGGGTCGGCACCGGTCTGTCCGCCGAGGGCGCGGAGGTCGTCGAGGCCGGCGGCAAGGTGCTGCTCCCCGGCCTGGTCGACCTCCACACCCACCTGCGCGAGCCCGGCCGCGAGGACTCCGAGACGGTGCTCACCGGCACCCGTGCCGCCGCGACCGGCGGCTACACCACCGTGTTCGCCATGGCCAACACCTTCCCGGTCGCCGACACCGCCGGCGTCGTCGAGCAGGTCTGGCGGCTCGGCAGGGAGTCCGGCTACTGCGACGTCCAGCCCATCGGCGCCGTCACCGTCGGCCTGGAGGGCAGCAAGCTCGCCGAGCTGGGTGCCATGCACGAGTCCGCGGCCGGCGTCACCGTCTTCTCCGACGACGGCAAGTGCGTCCACGACGCCGTGATCATGCGCCGGGCGCTGGAGTACGTGAAGGCCTTCGGCGGTGTCGTCGCCCAGCACGCGCAGGAGCCGCGGCTGACCGAGGGCGCCCAGATGAACGAGGGCGTCGTCTCCGCCGAGCTGGGCCTGGGCGGCTGGCCGGCCGTCGCCGAGGAGTCGATCATCGCGCGGGACGTGCTGCTCGCCGAGCACGTCGGATCGCGGGTGCACATCTGCCACCTGTCCACGGCGGGCAGTGTCGAGATCGTCCGCTGGGCCAAGTCCCGCGGCATCGACGTCACCGCCGAGGTCACCCCGCACCACCTGCTGCTCACCGACGAGCTGGTCCGGACGTACAACCCGGTGTACAAGGTCAACCCGCCGCTGCGCACCGAGCGCGACGTGCACACGCTGCGCGAGGCCCTCGCCGACGGCACCATCGACATCGTCGCCACCGACCACGCCCCCCACCCGCACGAGGACAAGGACTGCGAGTGGGCCGCCGCCGCCATGGGCATGGTCGGCCTGGAGACCGCACTGTCAGTGGTCCAGGAGACCATGGTCGACACGGGCCTGCTGGACTGGGCCGGCGTCGCCGACCGGATGTCCGCCAGGCCTGCGCAGATCGGACAGGCCACCGGCCAGGGCCGTCCCGTCTCGGCAGGTGAGCCCGCCAACCTCACCCTCGTCGACACGGCATACCGTGGCCAGGTGGACCCCGCGGGCTTCGCCTCGCGCAGCCGCAACACCCCCTACGAGGGGCGAGAGCTGCCGGGCCGTGTGACGCACACGTGGCTGCGGGGCAAGGCCACGCTCGTCGACGGGAAGCTCACGTGACACCTGTACTTCTGCTCGCCGCCGAGAAGCAATCGGCGGAAGTGACCGACTGGGCCGCCCGCATCGGCTGGGTCGTCGGACTCGGACTGTTCGTCGCGCTCGTCTACTGGCTGATGCGCGAGGGCTGGAAGTGGCGCGGCACCCTCCAGGGCGACCTGCCGGAGCTTCCCGGCGCGCCCGACGAGCCGGGTGCCGCCAGACTGACGATGGAGGGCCGCTACCACGGTTCCACCACCGCCGGGCAGTGGCTGGACCGCATCGTGGCGCACGGCCTGGGCACCCGCAGCCGGGCCGAGCTCACCCTGACGGACGCGGGAGTCGACGTCGTACGCCCCGGCGCCGCCGACTTCTTCATCCCGGTGGCGCAGCTCCGCGAGGTCCGGCTGGACAAGGGCATCGCGGGCAAGGTGCTCACCGAGGGCGGCCTGCTGGTCCTGACCTGGGCGCACGGGGACGAGCTGATCGACTCCGGCTTCCGCGCCGACCACGCGGCCGAGCACGCCGTATGGGTCGACACCCTGAACCAGATGATCGACAAGACGGAAACGGAAGGCGCACGATGACGACCTCCACCCGGGGAGCCGGCAAGACTCCCGCCGTACTCGTCCTGGAGGACGGCCGGATCTTCCGCGGCCGTGCCTACGGGGCCGTGGGGTCCACCTTCGGCGAAGCCGTCTTCTCCACCGGCATGACCGGCTACCAGGAGACCCTCACCGACCCGTCGTACCACCGCCAGGTCGTCGTGATGACCGCCCCGCACGTCGGCAACACCGGCGTCAACGACGAGGACCCCGAGTCGAAGAGGATCTGGGTCTCCGGCTACGTGGTGCGCGACCCCGCGCGCGTGCCGTCCAACTGGCGCTCGCGCCGCTCCCTCGACGACGAGCTGCGGCACCAGGGCGTCGTCGGCATCAGCGGCATCGACACCCGCGCCCTCACCCGGCACCTGCGCGAGCGCGGCGCCATGCGCGTCGGCATCTTCTCCGGCAACGCGCTGCCCGACGAGGGCACCATGCTCGCCGAGGTCCGTCAGGCCCCCGAGATGGCAGGCGCCGACCTGTCCGCCGAGGTCGCCACCACCGAGCCGTACGTCGTCCCGGCGATCGGGGAGAAGCGCTTCACCGTCGCCGCCGTCGACCTCGGCATCAAGGGCATGACCCCGCACCGCATGGCCGAGCGCGGCATCGAGGTGCACGTACTGCCCGCCACCGCCACGCTCGACGACGTGTACGCCGTCGCCCCGGACGGTGTGTTCTTCTCCAACGGCCCCGGCGACCCGTCCACCGCCGATCACCCCGTCTCCGTGATGCAGGGCGTCCTGGAGCGCGGAACCCCGCTGTTCGGCATCTGCTTCGGCAACCAGATCCTGGGCCGCGCCCTCGGCTTCGGCACCTTCAAGCTGAAGTACGGCCACCGCGGCATCAACCAGCCCGTGCAGGACCGCACGACCGGCAAGGTCGAGGTCACCGCGCACAACCACGGCTTCGCCGTCGACGCCCCGCTCGACCAGGTCTCCGACACCCCCTACGGCCGCGCCGAGGTCTCCCACGTCTGCCTCAACGACAACGTCGTGGAAGGCCTCCGGCTGCTCGACAAGCCGGCCTTCAGCGTCCAGTACCACCCCGAAGCGGCAGCGGGCCCGCACGACGCCGCGTACCTGTTCGACCGCTTCGTGAAGCTCATGGAGGGCCAGCGTGCCTAAGCGCACCGATATCCAGTCCGTCCTGGTCATCGGCTCCGGCCCGATCGTCATCGGCCAGGCCGCCGAGTTCGACTACTCCGGCACCCAGGCGTGCCGGGTCCTGAAGGCCGAGGGCCTGAGGGTCGTCCTGGTCAACTCCAACCCGGCGACGATCATGACCGACCCGGAGATCGCCGACGCCACCTATGTGGAGCCGATCACCCCCGAGTTCGTCGAGAAGATCATCGCCAAGGAGCGCCCCGACGCCCTGCTGCCCACCCTGGGCGGCCAGACCGCGCTCAACACCGCCATCTCGCTGCACGAGAACGGTGTGCTGGCCGAGCACGGCGTGGAGCTGATCGGCGCCAACGTGGAGGCGATCCACAAGGGCGAGGACCGCGACCAGTTCAAGGAGGTCGTGGAGGAGGTCCGCAGGAAGACCGGCCACGGCGAGTCCGCCCGGTCCTACATCTGCCACTCCATGGACGACGTCCTCAAGGGCGTCGAGGAGCTCGGCGGCTACCCGGTCGTCGTCCGTCCCTCGTTCACCATGGGCGGCGCCGGCTCCGGCTTCGCCCACGACGAGGAGGAGCTGCGCCGCATCGCCGGGCAGGGCCTCACCCTGTCGCCGACCACCGAGGTGCTCCTGGAGGAGTCCATCCTCGGCTGGAAGGAGTACGAGCTGGAGCTGATGCGGGACAAGCACGACAACGTCGTGGTCGTCTGCTCCATCGAGAACTTCGACCCGATGGGCGTGCACACCGGCGACTCGATCACCGTCGCGCCGGCGATGACGCTCACCGACCGCGAGTACCAGATCCTGCGCGACATCGGCATCGCCGTGATCCGCGAGGTCGGCGTCGACACCGGCGGCTGCAACATCCAGTTCGCCGTCAACCCGGCCGACAGCCGCGTGATCGTCATCGAGATGAACCCGCGCGTGTCGCGCTCGTCCGCGCTCGCCTCCAAGGCGACCGGCTTCCCGATCGCCAAGATCGCCGCCAAGCTGGCCGTCGGCTACACCCTCGACGAGATCCCCAACGACATCACGCAGGAGACCCCGGCCTCCTTCGAGCCGACCCTCGACTACGTGGTCGTCAAGGCCCCGCGGTTCGCCTTCGAGAAGTTCCCCAGCGCGGACTCCACCCTGACCACCACCATGAAGTCGGTCGGCGAGGCCATGGCCATCGGCCGGAACTTCACCGAGGCCTTCCAGAAGGCGCTGCGCTCGCTGGAGAAGAAGGGCAGCCAGTTCACGTTCGTCGGCGCGCCCGGGGAGAAGTCCGCCCTGCTCGCGGAGGCCGTCCGCCCCACCGACGGCCGGATCAACACCGTCATGCAGGCCATCCGCGCGGGCGCCACGCCCGAGGAGGTCTTCGAGCACACGAAGATCGACCCCTGGTTCGTCGACCAGCTCTTCCTGATCAAGGAGATCGCCGACGAGCTGGCCGGGGCGCCCGAGCTCACCGCCGACCTGTTCGCCGAGGCCAAGCGGCACGGCTTCTCCGACCACCAGATCGGCGAGATCCGCGGGCTGCGCGAGGACGTCGTCCGCGAGGTCCGGCACGCCCTCGGCCTCCGCCCGGTCTACAAGACGGTCGACACCTGCGCCGCCGAGTTCGCCGCGCGGACCCCGTACTTCTACTCCTCCTACGACGAGGAGACCGAGGTCGCACAGCGCGAGAAGCCGGCGGTGATCATCCTGGGCTCCGGCCCGAACCGCATCGGCCAGGGCATCGAGTTCGACTACTCCTGCGTCCACGCCTCCTTCGCGCTCAGCGCCGCCGGGTACGAGACCGTGATGGTCAACTGCAACCCGGAGACCGTCTCCACCGACTACGACACCTCCGACCGGCTCTACTTCGAGCCGCTCACCCTGGAGGACGTCCTGGAGATCGTCCACGCGGAGCAGCAGGCCGGCCCGGTCGCGGGCGTCGTCGTCCAGCTCGGCGGGCAGACCCCGCTGGGCCTGTCGCAGGCGCTGAAGGACAACGGCGTGCCGATCGTCGGCACCTCCCCGGAGGCCATCCACGCCGCCGAGGACCGCGGCGCCTTCGGCCGGGTCCTCGGGGAGGCCGGGCTGCCCGCCCCCAAGCACGGCACCGCCACCACCTTCGGCGAGGCCAAGGCGATCGCCGACGAGATCGGCTACCCGGTCCTGGTCCGGCCGTCGTACGTGCTCGGCGGACGCGGCATGGAGATCGTCTACGACGAGACCCGGCTGGAGGCGTACATCGCCGAGTCCACCGAGATCAGCCCCTCCCGGCCGGTCCTGGTCGACCGGTTCCTCGACGACGCCATCGAGATCGACGTCGACGCGCTCTACGACGGCCACGAGCTGTACCTCGGCGGTGTGATGGAGCACATCGAGGAGGCCGGCATCCACTCAGGCGACTCGGCGTGCGCCCTGCCGCCGATCACGCTGGGCGGATTCGACATCAAGCGGCTGCGCACCTCCACCGAGGCCATCGCCGCCGGCGTCGGCGTCCGCGGGCTGATCAACATCCAGTTCGCGATGGCGGGCGACATCCTCTACGTCCTGGAGGCCAACCCGCGAGCCTCCCGCACCGTGCCCTTCACCTCGAAGGCGACCGCGGTGCCGCTGGCCAAGGCGGCCGCGCGGATCTCCCTCGGCGCCACCATCGCCGAGCTGCGCGCCGAGGGGCTGCTCCCGGCCACCGGCGACGGCGGCGAGCTGCCGCTGGACGCGCCGATCTCCGTCAAGGAGGCCGTGATGCCGTGGTCCCGCTTCCGGGACATCCGCGGCCGCGGTGTCGACACGGTGCTCGGCCCGGAGATGCGCTCCACCGGCGAGGTCATGGGCATCGACTCCGTCTTCGGCACCGCGTACGCCAAGTCGCAGGCCGGGGCCTACGGTCCGCTGCCCACCAAGGGACGGGCGTTCATCTCGGTCGCCAACCGCGACAAGCGCTCGATGATCTTCCCGGCCCGGGAGCTGGTCGCCCACGGCTTCGAGCTGCTGGCCACCTCCGGCACGGCCGAGGTGCTCAAGCGCAACGGCATCCACGCCACCGTGGTGCGCAAGCAGTCCGAGGGCACCGGACCGAACGGCGAGCGGACCATCGTCCAGCTCATCCACGACGGCGAGGTCGATCTCATCGTCAACACCCCGTACGGAACCGGCGGCCGGCTCGACGGCTACGACATCCGTACGGCGGCCGTGGCGCGGTCGGTGCCGTGTCTCACGACGGTCCAGGCGCTCGCGGCGGCGGTCCAGGGCATCGACGCACTCAACCACGGCGACGTGGGAGTGCGCTCGCTGCAGGAACACGCCGAGTTCCTGACCGCCGCCCGCGACTAGCCCCGAGGGGGACACCGGAAACGGTGTCCCCCTCTTCATGAGCCCCACGCCTGATGAGCCCCACGAGGCTTCACGAGGACACATGTACAAGATCTTCTTCCAGCTCGTCTTCTCCCGCATGGACCCGGAGCAGGCCCACCACCTGGCCTTCCGCTGGATCCGCCGGGCCGCCCGCATCCCCGTGCTGCGCACCTTCCTGGCCGCCGTGCTCGCCCCCCGTCACCCCGAGCTGCGCACCGAGGCCCTCGGCCTGCGGATGCACGGCCCCTTCGGGCTCGCGGCCGGCTTCGACAAGAACGCCGTCGCCGTCGACGGCATGGCCATGCTCGGCTTCGACCACGTCGAGATCGGCACGGTCACCGGGGAGGCGCAGCCGGGCAACCCCAGGAAGCGGCTGTTCCGCCTGGTCGGGGACCGGGCACTGATCAACCGCATGGGCTTCAACAACGACGGCTCCCTGGCCGTGGCCGCCCGGCTCGCCTCCCGCACGGCCGTGTTCCGGACGGTCGTCGGCGTCAACATCGGAAAGACCAAGATCGTCCCCGAGGAGGAGGCCGTCGGCGACTACGTCAAGTCCGCCGAGCGGCTGGCCCCGTACGCCGACTATCTCGTCGTCAACGTGTCGTCGCCCAACACGCCCGGACTGCGCAACCTCCAGGCGGTGGACCACCTGCGCCCGCTGCTGACCGCCGTCCGCGAGGCCGCCGACCGGGTGGTGACCACCCGCCGGGTGCCGCTCCTGGTCAAGATCGCGCCGGATCTCGCCGACGAGGACGTCGACGCGGTGGCGGACCTCGCCGTAGAGCTCGGCCTGGACGGGATCATCGCCACCAACACCACCATCGCGCGCGAGGGACTCGGGCTGGCCTCCCCGCCGGCCCTGGTCGAGGAGACCGGTGGTCTGTCCGGGGCCCCGCTCAAGGCGCGCTCCCTCGAGGTACTGCGCCGCCTCTACGCGCGCGTGGGCGACCGGATCACCTTGGTGGGGGTCGGCGGCATCGAGTCCGCCGAGGACGCCTGGCAGCGCATCCTCGCCGGGGCCACGCTGGTCCAGGGCTACAGCGCGTTCATCTACGAGGGCCCCTTCTGGACCCGCTCCCTGCACAAGGGGCTCGGTGCGCGCCTGCGGCAGAGCCCGCACGCCACGCTCGCCGACGCGGTCGGTGCCGATGTGAGGAAGGCCACCCATGACTGAGCCCTTCGGTGCGCGGCTGCGCCGCGCCACGGACGAGCGTGGCCCGCTGTGCGTCGGCATCGACCCGCACGCCTCACTCCTCGCCGAGTGGGGGCTGGACGACACCGTCGAGGGCCTGGAGCGGTTCAGCCGCACGGTGGTCGAGGCGGTGGCCGACCGGGTCGCCGTGCTCAAGCCGCAGAGCGCCTTCTTCGAGCGCTTCGGCTCGCGCGGCATCGCCGTGCTCGAGAGGTCGGTCGAGGCGGCGCGGGCGGCCGGTGCGCTGGTGGTCATGGACGCCAAGCGCGGCGACATCGGCTCGACCATGGCCGCCTACGCCGAGTCCTTCCTGCACAAGGACGCACCCCTGTTCTCGGACGCGCTGACCGTCTCGCCGTACCTGGGCTACGGCTCGCTGAAGCCGGCCGTCGACACCGCCCGTGAGAACGGCGCCGGGCTGTTCGTGCTGGCGCTGACCTCCAACCCCGAGGGCAGCGAGGTGCAGCACGCGCTCCGGGCCGACGGCCGCAGCATCGGGGCGACGATGCTGGCGCACCTGGCGGCGGAGAACGCGGGGGAGGAGCCGCTGGGCTCGTTCGGCGCGGTGGTCGGTGCCACCCTCGGCGACCTGTCGTCGTACGACCTGGCGATCAACGGCCCGCTGCTGGCGCCCGGCATCGGTGCGCAGGGCGCCACCCCGGCGGACCTTCCCCGGGTCTTCGGAGCGGCCGTGCGCAACGTGCTGCCGAACGTCAGCCGGGGCGTGCTGCGGCACGGGCCCGAGGTCGGAGCGCTGCGCGCGTCCGCCGAGCGGTTCGCCGAGGAGATCCGGGCCGCGGTGGCCCCCGCCTGAGCCCACGGAGCGGCTGCTGGGTCTGGATAGCGGCGAAAATCCGAGGCAATATGTCCTAAATGTCTGTCCTTACGGAGGCTGACCAGGACTTTTCCGCTGTTCTCGCTGACTCTGGCGGACTTGACCGCTAGTCTCCGACGAGAGAACGGGCAAGCGTGTTGCTCGTGGCTCCCCAGGTGTGGGGCGACTAGGTTCCTCACCGGTCCGTATCCGACAGTTCGACATCCGAGGTGACGTAGGCGTGGCTCTTCCGCCCCTTACCCCCGAACAGCGCGCAGCCGCGCTCGAAAAGGCCGCCGCGGCTCGCCGGGAGCGGGCCGAGGTCAAGAATCGACTGAAGCACTCCGGCGCCTCCCTCCACGAGGTCATCAAGCAGGGCCAGGAGAACGACGTCATCGGCAAGATGAAGGTCTCCGCCCTCCTGGAGTCCATGCCCGGCGTGGGCAAGGTCCGCGCCAAGCAGATCATGGAGCGGCTGGGCATCTCCGAGAGCCGTCGTGTGCGCGGCCTCGGCTCCAACCAGATCGCCTCCCTGGAGCGTGAGTTCGGCAGCACCGGCAGCTGAGTCCGGACCACCCCGGTATTGCTGGAATAATCGCTGCATGGCTGCAACACCCCGGGGGGCGACCCCGGTACCCCCGGATTCACGTCCGCGGCTGACCGTGCTCTCCGGCCCCTCGGGGGTCGGCAAGAGCACGGTCGTCGCCCATATGCGCAAGCAACACCCCGAGGTCTGGCTCTCGGTGTCGGCGACGACCCGGGGGCCCCGCCCGGGTGAGCAGCACGGAGTCCACTACTTCTTCGTCACCGACGAGGAGATGGACAAGCTGATCGCCAACGGTGAGCTGCTGGAGTGGGCGGAGTTCGCCGGCAACCGCTACGGCACGCCGCGCGCGGCCGTGCTGGAGCGGCTGGAGGCGGGCGAACCCGTGCTGCTGGAGATCGATCTTCAGGGCGCCCGGCAGGTTCGCGAGTCCATGCCGGAGGCCCAGCTGGTGTTCCTGGCCCCACCCTCCTGGGACGAGCTGGTGCGCAGGCTCACCGGGCGGGGCACCGAGCCGCCCGAGGTGATCGAGCGCCGGCTGGCCGCGGCCAGGACCGAACTGGCCGCCGAGCCGGAGTTCGACCTGACCCTGGTCAACACCTCCGTCGAGGACGTGGCCCGCGAGCTGCTAGCCTTGGTGAACGTCGTGTGATCGTGACCGCAAGGCCGTCCCGGAATCCTGTCGGGGACGGTGTGACCGATCACCCGGACCGAGATTCTTTCCCCACCATCGGAAGGTAGAGCGTGTCCTCTTCCATCTCCGCGCCCGAGGGCATCATCAACCCGCCGATCGACGAGCTCCTCGAGGCCACCGACTCGAAGTACAGCCTCGTGATCTACGCGGCCAAGCGGGCCCGCCAGATCAACGCGTACTACTCGCAGCTCGGCGAGGGTCTCCTCGAGTACGTCGGTCCCCTCGTCGACACCCACGTCCACGAGAAGCCGCTCTCGATCGCGCTGCGCGAGATCAACGCGGGGCTGCTGACGTCCGAGGCCGTCGAGGGCCCGGCGCAGTAGTATCTTCAGCTTTCAGCTGGCTTTTCCACAGGCCCGGCAGCCCAGCTGCCGGGCCTGTGGTGTGTGATGGGTGCATACGTTCTTCGAGGTTCCCGGGGAGAGACGGTGGACAAGCCCAAGGTCGTTCTGGGGGTCAGCGGCGGCATCGCCGCCTACAAGGCCTGTGAGCTGCTGCGCAGACTCACGGAGTCCGGGCACGACGTCCGGGTCGTCCCCACCGCCTCCGCCCTGCACTTCGTCGGCGCCGCCACCTGGTCCGCCCTGTCCGGCAACCCGGTCTCCACCGAGGTGTGGGACGACGTGCACGAGGTCCCGCACGTGCGCATCGGGCAGCAGGCCGACCTGGTCGTGGTCGCCCCGGCCACCGCCGACCTGCTCGCCAAGGCCGCCCACGGCCTCGCCGACGACCTCCTCACCAACACCCTGCTCACCGCCCGCTGCCCGGTCGTCCTCGCCCCCGCCATGCACACCGAGATGTGGGAGCACCCGGCCACCCGGGAGAACGTGGCGACACTGCGCCGCCGCGGCGTGCTCGTCGTCGAACCGGCCGTCGGCCGCCTCACCGGCATCGACACCGGCAAGGGCCGGCTGCCCGACCCGGCCGAGATCTTCGAGACCTGCCGGCGCGTCATCGCCCGCCGCGCCGCCGGGCCGGACCTGGCCGGCCGCCATGTCGTCATCAGCGCCGGCGGCACCCGCGAGCCCCTCGACCCGGTCCGCTTCCTCGGCAACCGCTCCTCCGGCAAGCAGGGCTACGCCCTCGCCCGCACCGCCGCCGCACGGGGTGCCCGGGTCACGCTGATCGCGGCCAACACCTCGCTGCCCGACCCGGCCGGGGCGGACGTGGTGCCGGTGGGCACCGCGGTGGAGCTGCGCGAGGCGGTGCTGCGGGCCGCGGCGGACGCCGACGCGGTGGTCATGGCCGCCGCGGTCGCGGACTTCCGGCCTGCGGTGTACGCGGCCGGGAAGATCAAGAAGAAGGACGACCAGGAGCCCGAGCCCATCACTCTGGTGCGCAATCCGGACATCCTCGCCGAGATCTCCGCTCCCCGCGCCCGGCCCGGGCAGGTGGTCGTCGGCTTCGCGGCCGAGACGGACGACGTCCTGGCCAACGGCCGGGCCAAGCTCAAGCGCAAGGGCTGCGACTTCCTCGTGGTCAACGAGGTGGGGGAGCGCAAGACCTTCGGGGCCGAGGAGAACGAGGCGGTCGTGCTCGGCGCCGACGGCAGCGAGACGCCCGTGCCGCACGGGCCGAAGGAGGCTCTGGCGGACACCGTGTGGGATCTCGTCGCGGAACGCCTCGGCTGACTGACGCATTCGCACCGGAGCGCCGCGATCCGCCCACATTCGCGCGTGGCGACCCTGGCCAAGGGAGTGTCCGATTGGGCAGAATGCCCGTGCCGCAGGTCACAGCCTTCCCGAGAGTCGAGACGGGTGGGGCCGCGGCCGGTGCGACCGATAAACTGTTCCAGGACGCCGCCGGGTGCAGCTCCCCGCGACGTCCGCCAATGATCAGCCAGCAGCCGCTGCAACCCCAGGGAGCGTTGTGTCCCGTCGCCTGTTCACCTCGGAGTCCGTGACCGAGGGTCACCCCGACAAGATCGCTGACCAGATCAGCGACACCATTCTCGACGCGCTTCTGCGCGAGGACCCGGCCTCCCGGGTCGCCGTCGAAACGCTGATCACCACCGGTCTGGTGCATGTGGCCGGCGAGGTCACCACCAAGGCCTACGCCGACATCGCCACGCTGGTCCGCGGCAGGATCCTGGAGATCGGCTACGACTCCTCCAAGAAGGGCTTCGACGGCGCCTCCTGCGGCGTCTCGGTGTCGATCGGCGCGCAGTCCCCGGACATCGCCCAGGGCGTCGACTCGGCCTACGAGACCCGGGTCGAGGGCGACGAGGACGAGCTGGACCGGCAGGGGGCCGGCGACCAGGGCCTGATGTTCGGCTACGCGTCCGACGAGACCCCGACGCTGATGCCGCTGCCGATCTTCCTGGCGCACCGGCTGTCCAAGCGCCTGTCGGACGTCCGCAAGAACGGCACGATCCCCTACCTGCGCCCCGACGGCAAGACGCAGGTCACCATCGAGTACGACGGCGACAAGGCCGTCCGCCTCGACACGGTGGTCGTCTCCTCGCAGCACGCCTCCGACATCGACCTGGACTCGCTGCTCGCCCCCGACATCCGCGAGTTCGTCGTGGAGCCGGAGCTGAAGGCGCTGCTCGACGACGGCATCAAGCTCGACACCGAGAGCTACCGACTGCTGGTCAACCCCACCGGGCGGTTCGAGATCGGCGGGCCCATGGGCGACGCCGGGCTGACCGGCCGGAAGATCATCATCGACACCTACGGAGGCATGGCCCGGCACGGCGGCGGTGCCTTCTCCGGCAAGGACCCGTCCAAGGTCGACCGTTCCGCCGCGTACGCCATGCGCTGGGTCGCCAAGAACGTGGTCGCCGCGGGCCTCGCCTCCCGCTGCGAGGTCCAGGTGGCCTACGCCATCGGCAAGGCCGAGCCGGTCGGCCTGTTCGTGGAGACCTTCGGCACCGCCAAGATCGACGCCGAGAAGATCGAGAAGGCGATCGACGAGGTCTTCGACCTCCGTCCGGCCGCCATCATCCGTGATCTCGACCTGCTCCGCCCGATCTACGCCCAGACCGCCGCCTACGGCCACTTCGGCCGGGAGCTGCCCGACTTCACCTGGGAGCGCACGGACCGGGTGGACGCGCTCCGGCAGGCGGCGGGTCTCTAAGGCCCGCGGCGACGCCGTCGTCCGAGGCCCGGCGGCCCTTCGGGGCCGCCGGGTCTCGCTGTGTCCGCCGGAGCGGCCGGGGCGCCGTCGCTGTCAGTGGGCTTTGGTAAGAATGCAAGGGTGAGCAGCGAGAACGGCCCCGAGAACGACCCCGAGAACGGGCCCGAGCAGCGGCCCGGGACCGGGCCGGGGGAGGGCGGTGCGCAGGGCGCCCCGCCGGAGCAGCTCGCGCTCATCCGGGACAGCGTGCGCAAGGCGGCGGTGCCGCGCGCGAAGCCGCGCACCTGGCGGGGCGCCGCGCTGGCCAAGGAGCTGCCCGTCGCCCGGGTGCTGGTCGACAAGGGCGTGCTCCATCTCGACCGGTACTTCGACTATGCGGTGCCCGAGGAGCTCGACGCCGACGCCCAGCCCGGTGTGCGGGTGCGGGTGCGGTTCGGTGCGGGCGCGCACCAGGTGCGCGAGGGCCGTCGCGAGGGCGGCGGCCTGCGGGACGGATTCATCGTCGAGCGGCGGGCCGAGAGCGACTACGCAGGACCGCTGGCGGCACTCGCCCAGGTGCTGTCGCCCGAGCCAGTGCTCGATCCGGAGCTGCTGGCACTCGCCCGCGCGGTGGCCGACCGCTATGCGGGCAGCCTGGCCGATGTGCTCCAGCTGGCGGTCCCCCCGCGCCATGCGCGCGCCGAGGGCCGTACTCTGGCGCCGGCACCCGCCCCGCCGCCCGCCCCGGAGCCGGGCAGCTGGGGCCGGTACGAGCGGGGGCCCGGGTTCCTGTCCGCCCTGGCCGCCGGGGAGGCTCCCCGCGCGGTATGGACCGCACTGCCCGGCCCGCAGTGGGCCGAGGAGATCGCCCGCGCGGTGCAGGCCACGCTGGCTTCCGGGCGCGGCGCGCTCGTCGTGGTGCCCTCGGGCCGGCTGGCCGCACGGGTCGACGCGGCGCTGCGCGAGCTGCTGGGTCCGGGCCACCACGCCCTGCTGACCGCCGACGCCGGCCAGGAGCGCCGCTACCTCGAATGGCTGGCGGTGCGCCGTGGCTCCGTCCGTGCGGTGGTGGGGACCCGCGCCGCCATGTTCGCGCCCGTGCGGGAGCTGGGCCTGGCGGTGGTCTGGGACGACGGCGACGCCGCCCACAGCGACGACAACGCCCCGTTCCCGCATGTCCGGGAGGTGCTGGAGCTGCGCGCCGCGCGAGGTGGCTGCGGCTTCCTGCTGGGCGGCTGGAACTGCACGGTGGAGGCGGCGCAGCTGGTCAGCAGCGGCTGGGCGGCGCCGATCGCCGCAGACCGGGCCCAGGTGCGACGGACCGCACCCCTGGTGCGCACCGTCGGCGACCAGGACCTCGCGCGCGACGGTGCCGCACGGGCCGCCCGGCTGCCCTCCATGGCCTGGGAGACCGCCCGGGACGGACTGCGTGACGGTCCGGTCCTCGTACAGGTCCCGCGGCGCGGCTACGTCCCCAGGCTGGCCTGCGAGCGGTGCCGGGAGCCCGCCCGGTGCCGGCACTGCGCCGGTCCGCTCCAGGCCACCGAGCGGGACGCGGCCCTGCTGTGCGCCTGGTGCGGCCGGGACGAGCCGGCCTGGCGCTGCGGTATGTGCGGCGGCTTCCGGCTGCGCGCCCAGGTGGTGGGTGCCCGGCGCACCGCCGAGGAGCTCGGCCGGGCGTTCCCGGCCGTGCCGGTGCGCACCTCGGGCCGCGAGCAGGTGCTGGACACGGTCCCCGCCTCGCCCGCACTCGTCGTCAGCACCCCGGGTGCCGAGCCCGTGGCCGAGGGCGGTTACGCCGCTGCGCTGCTGCTGGACGGCTGGGCGATGCTGAGCCGGCCGGACCTGCGAGCCGCGGAGGACGCCCTGCGGCGCTGGACCGCGGCGGCGGCGCTGGTGCGCCCGCAGGAGTCCGGGGGCACCGTCGTGATCGTCGCCGAGGCGTCGCTGCGGCCCGTACAGGCCCTGGTGCGGTGGGACCCGGTCGGGCACGCGGCACGGGAGCTGGCCGAGCGGGCCGAGCTCGGGTTTCCGCCGGTGTCCCGGATGGCGGCGGTGACCGGGACACCGGAGGTGCTCGCGGAGTTCCTCGCCGCGGTGGGTCTGCCGCCCGACGCCGAGGTGCTGGGACCGGTGCCGGTGCCGGACACCGGGCAGCGGGCCGGGCGTCGGCCGGGGGCGACACCGGCCGACGGCCCCCGGGAGCGGGCGCTGATCAGGGTGCCGCCCGGCAGCGGCGCGGCGCTGGCGTCCGCGCTCAAGACGGCCCAGGCGGCCCGGACGGCCCGCGGGGGAGCGGAGCAGGTGGCCATCCGGATCGACCCGCTGGACATCGGCTGAGGCGCACCACCCCGGCGGGCGCCCCGCCCCTCGTCCCACGGTTGAGTCGCTCGTCCGGGCGTACCGCGGCCGCGTCCCGATGCGGTCCGCCGGGCCCGGAGGCCTCCGGTGCCGTCGTCCCGGACCTGCGTCTGCCGTGCCGACTTGCCCCGCCGGCCTCAGACGCGTCGCCCGTGCGGCAGCCGTCCGCCCCTTCCGGCGCAGACCGTCCGCGTGGCCCGGATGCCGCTACTGGCGTCCCGCCGCCCTGGTCGGGAGGCCCGCCCACCGCATCATCGCTCCGATCCGCGGTCCCGGCCCCCCTCCCTACCGCACGTCCGCCCTCCCGGAGGGCTCCGGGAGGGCGGACGGTGACGGGGACGGGAGTCTGGACGTCAGCCGTTGCGGGGGCCCGGGAAGGCGGTCGGCCTGGCCTCCTCGCGGAGGGACGGGCTGCCCGCCGTCGGCTGGGCCGGCATGGAACGGGCCGCCGGGACGGTCGGCACCGAGGAGATACCCGCACCCACGTTGACCGTGCGGGTGCCGGACGGCTCCGTGGTGCGCTCGGCCGGCTCGGGGGCTGCCGCCTGGGCCGCGGCCCGGCGGGCGCCGTAGCGGCGGTGCACGGCCTGCTTGGTGACGCCGAGGGCCGAGCCCACCGCGTCCCACGAGAAACCGAGCGAGCGGTCGAAGTCCACGGCCGCGGTCACCAGGGTCTCGACACTGTCCCGCAGCTCCTGGGCGAGACGGACCGTCGGGGCGGGAGCACGTCCGTAGACGACGAAGCCCGTGGAGGGGCCGGAGCGGCGCGGGCGGTAGACATTGCCCAGCTGGGCCGTGAGCGTGCGCAGTGCGTCCACCTGCCGGCGGACCCGCTCGATGTCCCGCACCAGCAGGTGCAGGCTGGCCCGAGCCTGGGCGTCGTGGGTTGCGTGGTCGGCCATGAACAAGCCTCTCGAACCGGCGTTGAAAGGAATCGGGCTGCCCGGGCGGCCCGTTGGTCAACTCTTTCTTGACCAACGCGGGACCGCTCCACGGGTCACGGGGAGGGGGCGTGGCGGCATATGCGTGCGCCCTGCTCGGCGGTGGGGCCCGGGGGTCGCGGACGGCCGTCCCTCCTTAGACTTGTGCGTTGCCCCAACGACCCCGCCCGAGAGGCCCGTCCCATCCATGAAGCTCGTCTTCGCCGGTACCCCCGAGGTCGCCGTTCCCGCCCTGGACGCCCTGATCGCCTCCGAGCGGCACGAGGTGGCCGCCGTCGTCACCCGGCCCGACGCCCCGGCCGGGCGCGGCCGCCGGCTGATCGCCTCGCCCGTCGCCGAGCGGGCCGAGGAGGCCGGGATCGAGGTCCTGAAGCCGGCCCGGCCGCGCGACGCCGGCTTCCTGGAGCGGCTGCGGGAGATCGGGCCCGACTGCTGTCCCGTCGTCGCCTACGGCGCCCTGCTGCCCCGCGTCGCCCTGGACATCCCCTCCCACGGCTGGGTCAATCTGCACTTCTCGCTGCTGCCCGCCTGGCGTGGCGCCGCGCCGGTGCAGCACGCCCTCATGGCGGGTGACGAGATCACCGGGGCGTCCACGTTCCTGATCGAGGAAGGGCTCGACTCCGGTCCCGTCTACGGAACGGTCACCGAGGCCGTGCGGCCCACCGACACCAGCGGCGACCTGCTGACCCGGCTCGCCTTCGCCGGCGCCGGACTGCTCGCCGCCACCATGGACGGCATCGAGGACGGCAGGCTGAAGGCCGTGCCGCAGCCGGCCGAGGGTGTCACCCTCGCCCCGAAGGTCGGCGTCGAGGACGCCCACGTCGCCTGGGACGCCCCGGCCCTGCGCGTCGACCGGGTGGTGCGCGGCTGCACCCCGGCCCCCGGCGCCTGGACCACGTTCCGCGGCGAGCGGCTCAAGCTGATCCAGCTCACGCCGGTCCCCGACCGGACGGACCTGGCCCCCGGCGAGCTGTCCGCAGCCAAGAACAGCGTCCACGTCGGCACCGGGTCGTACGCCGTGGAGCTGCTGTGGGTGCAGGCCCAGGGCAAGAAGCCGATGCGGGCGGCCGACTGGGCGCGCGGGGTGCGGATCGCCGACGGGGAGCGGCTCGGCGGCTGAGGCGCCGCGGGCCGCCCGCCCCCGCCGACGTAGGCTGGTGGCGCACGTCATCCCACACCCGGAGCACCTTTTCGTGAGCGACCAGCCTCGTCGTCCCCGCAAGCCCGCCAAGCCCTACCGCCGGCCCAGGAAGGACCCCGTCCGTATTCTCGCCTTCGAGGCGCTCAGGGCGGTGGACGAGCGGGACGCGTACGCCAACCTGGTGCTTCCGCCGCTGCTGCGCAAGGCGCGCGAGCAGGAGGGTCCCGAGCGGTTCGACACCCGGGACGCCGCCCTCGCCACCGAGCTGGTGTACGGGACGCTGCGCCGCCAGGGGACCTACGACGCGATCGTCGCGGCCTGCATCGACCGGCCGCTGCGGGAGGTCGACCCGCCCGTGCTCGACGTCCTCGGCCTCGGGGTGCACCAGCTGCTCGGAACGCGGATCCCCACGCACGCCGCGGTGTCCGCCTCCGTCGAGCTGGCCCGGGTCGTGCTCGGCGACGGGCGGGCCAAGTTCGTCAACGCCGTGCTGCGCAAGGTCGCCCAGGACGACCTCGACGGCTGGCTGGTGCGTGTCGCACCGCCGTACGACGAGGATCCCGAGGACCACCTCGCCGTCGTGCACTCCCACCCGCGCTGGGTGGTCTCCGCGCTGTGGGACTCCCTCGGCGGCGGCCGGGCCGGCATCGAGGAGCTGCTCGCCGCCGACAACGAGCGGCCCGAGGTGACCCTGGTGGCCCGGCCCGGGCGGGCCACGACCGACGAGCTGCTCGGCGAGGAGGCCGCCCTACCGGGCCGCTGGTCGCCGTACGCCGTCCGGCTGACCGAGGGCGGCGAGCCCGGTGCGGTCGCGGCCGTGCGCGAGGGGCGGGCCGGGGTGCAGGACGAGGGCAGCCAGCTCGTCGCGCGGGCGCTTGCCGATGCGCCGCTGGACGGCCCCGACCGGCTGTGGCTGGACGGTTGTGCCGGGCCCGGCGGCAAGGCCGCGCTGCTCGGTGCGCTGGCCGCCGAGCGGGGCGCCGCCCTGGTCGCCTCGGAGAAGCAGCCGCACCGCGCCGGGCTGGTGGCCAGGGCACTGGCCGGCAACCCGGGCCCTTACCAGGTGATCGCCGCCGACGGGACTCGCCCCGCCTGGCGGCCCGGCAGCTTCGACCGCGTCCTGGTGGACGTGCCCTGCACCGGGCTCGGCGCGTTGCGGCGCCGACCCGAGGCCCGCTGGCGGCGCCGACCCGAGGACCTGGACGGCTTCGCGCCGCTCCAGCGCGCGTTGCTGCGCACCGCCCTGGAGTCCGTGCGCGTCGGCGGCGTGGTCGGCTACGCCACCTGCTCGCCGCACCTCGCGGAGACCCGGGCCGTCGTCGCGGACGTGCTCAAACAGTTTCCGGACACCGACCTCGTCGACGCGCGGCCGCTGCTGCCCGGGGTGCCGCAGCTGGGCGACGGGCCGGATGTGCAGCTGTGGCCGCATCTGCACGGGACGGACGCGATGTACCTGGCGCTCGTCCGCCGGACGGGCTGACCGCCGCGGGTTCCCGGCCGCCCGGACGAAACGCCGGTGATCCGCGCCGCCGTCGCTGCCCGGTCACGTCGCCGTCCGGACCGTCCGTTCCGCGCGGCCGACCGGGACCGCCCGGTCCGCCGGAACGGCCCGCACTACCCCCGGGCGCCGGGTCTGCCGGGACTGCCCGCGTGACCGAGACTGCCGGGACTGCCTGCCTGACCGAGACTGCCGGGACTGCCTGCCTGACCGGAACTGCCGGGACTGCCCGTGTGGCCGGGGTCGCCCGTATCTCCGGGGTCGCCCGGACTTCCGGGGCCGCCGGTGCGGCCGGGGCCGTCCGGACCGTGCGGGCCGCCCGCGTGGCCGTCCCCGCGCGACAGCGGGTGTGGCCACCACACCTTCGGGCCCACGTCCAGGAACAGCGACGTCACCAGGACCGACCGCACGATGAAGGTGTCCAGCAGCACGCCCAGCGCCACCGCGAAGCCGATCTCCGCGAAGGCGACCAGCGGCAGCGTGCCGAGCGCGGCGAAGGTGCCGGCCAGCACCAGGCCCGCCGAGGTGATGACCGCGCCGGTCGCGGCCAGCCCGGTGACCACGCCCGGTCTGGTGCCCTGACGCACCGCCTCCTCGCGGATACGGGTGGTGAGGAAGATGTTGTAGTCGATGCCCAGGGCCACCAGGAAGACGAACACGAACAGCGGGAAGTCCGTGGACTCGCCCGCGTAGTCGAAGACGTACCGGAACGCGAGCGCGCTGATGCCGAGCGCCGCCGCGAACGACAGCACCACCGTGCCGATCAGCAGCAGCGGCGCGAGCAGGGCGCGCAGCAGCACGCAGAGGATCAGCAGGACGACCACCAGCACCAGCGGGATGATCACGACGTTGTCCCGGGTCGTGGCCTCCTCCATGTCCACCAGCGCCGCCGTGCCGCCGCCCACCTTGGCGTCGGCGTCCGGTACCGCGTGCACGGCGTCCCGGACCTGCTCCACGGTCTGCTTCGCGGCCTCACTGTCCGCGGGGGCGCGCAGCGTCGCCTCGAGCAGCACCATGCCGTCGTGGACCGGTTCCGCACCGGGCGGCACGCCCAGCGAGTCCGGTACCACCCCCGGCGTGGCGGCGACCGCGCGGGCCACCTGCTCGGCCTGCTCCTCGTTGCTGACCACCACGAGCGGATCGCCGCTGCCGGCCGGGAAGTACTCAGCGGAAACCTGCTGTCCCACGATCGAGTCCGGCCGGTCGGTGAACGCGTCCGCGTTGTCGATGCCCTCCGCACGGAGCTGGAGCAGCCCCAGGGAGCACACCGCCAGGACCACCGCCGTCACGCCCCAGACCATCCGCGGGCGGCGGGCGATACGGCGGCCGGTGCGCGCCCAGATACCGCGGCGGGTCGGGTCGGGACCCCCGAAGCGCGGGATCACCGGCCAGAAGATCCACCGGCCGAAGACCACCAGCAGCGCCGGGAACAGCGTCAGCATCGCCAGCAGTGCCACCGCCACACCGGTCGCGGCGACCGGGCCGAGTCCGCTGGTCGAGTTCATCTCGGCGACCAGCAGCACCAGCATGCTCAGCACCACCGTCGCTCCCGAGGCGAGCACCGCCGGGCCCGCCCGGTGCAGCGCCATCGCCATCGCCTCGTGCCGGTCCTCGTGCCGGCGCAGCTCCTCGCGGTAGCGGGCGACCAGGAGGAGGGCGTAGTCCGTGCCCGCGCCGAACACCAGGACGAGCAGAATGCCGGCGCTCTGCCCGTTGACCGTCAGGCCGGCGTGCTCGGCCAGCAGATAGACCAGCGCCTGGGCCGTGAACAGCGCGCAGATCACCGACAGCAGCGGCACCAGGAGCAGCGTCGGGCTGCGGTAGGTGAGCAGCAGCATCACGATCACGACGCTCATCGCCGCCAGGAGCAGGGTGGTGTCGATGCCCTCGAAGACCTCGGCGAAGTCCGCCGACGTACCGCCGGGGCCGGTGATGTACACGGAGAGTCCGCCGCTGCTTCCGCCGACCTCGTCACGGATCGAGTCGACCGCGGGAGAGATCCGCTCCCAGCCCTGCTCGTCCATCGTGATCGGCACATAGACCTGGGCCGCGCGCGGATCCTGCGGCCGGTCGTAGACCGGGCCCCGGGTCTCGGCGCCGCGGATGCCGTGCTCGTCCAGCTCCCTGAGCTGCCGCACGTCGTCGTCGATCCGGGCCCGGTCCGCCGCCGTCAGCCCGCTGTCGCGGACGTAGAGGACGATCGCCGGGATCTGCTCCGGCCGGAATTCCTCGGAGATCTCCAGCACCTGGGTGGACTCCGCCGAGCCCGGCAGCCAGGACTGCGCGTCGTTGTCCTGCGCGTCGGTGAGCTTCTGCGCGAGCGGCGCCGTCAGAAACAGCACCACCAGCCAGAACACGAGCACCAGCCACTTGGACCGGCGCCCGCACACCAGGTGTCCGACGCCCCGGCTACCCATCGCGGCCCCGCCCGCCGCGGGGCCGGCTCACCGGCACGGCAGCGCGGCGGCGGTGCACGCCCGCGGGACCGATGCCGCCCGGCCCCCTGGGACATGGCAGGCTTGGGGCATGGCCGTGCAGATCAACCCCAGCATCCTGTCCGCCGACTTCGCCCGCCTCGCGGACGAGGCCCAGGCGGTCGAGGGAGCCGACTGGCTCCACGTCGATGTGATGGACAACCATTTCGTCCCGAACCTCACGCTCGGCGTGCCGGTCGTGGAGTCGCTGGCCCGCGCGACGGACACCCCGCTGGACTGCCATCTGATGATCGAGGCCCCCGACCGATGGGCGCCGCAGTACGTGGAGGCGGGGGCCGGTTCCGTCACCTTTCATGTCGAGGCGGCCGCCGCTCCGGTGCGGCTCGCCCGCGAGATCCGGGCCAAGGGGGCACGTGCCTCCATGGCGCTCAGGCCGGCGACGCCGATCGAGCCGTACGAAGACCTGCTTCCCGAGCTCGACATGCTGCTGATCATGACGGTTGAGCCGGGCTTCGGTGGGCAGGCGTTCCTCGACATCATGCTTCCCAAGATTCGCCGGACCCGCGAGTTGATCAGCAAGCACGGGCTGGAGCTGTGGCTCCAGGTGGACGGCGGGGTCTCCGCGGCCACGATCGAGCAGTGTGCCGACGCGGGCGCCGACGTCTTCGTCGCGGGCTCGGCCGTGTACGGCGCCGCGGACCCGGCCGAGGCGGTACGTGCACTGCGCACGCAGGCGGAGGCGACGACGGCCAAGGCCTCCTGGGCGTGCGACCACTGAAGAACGAGAACGTGAACGGCTCCCGTCAGGGCTGATCACGGGCGCCGGATCTGCAAGGATGAACGGCGAATCCAGAGTGTGAACAGCCCAGTATGTGAACAGCAGTGAGGAGAACGCCGTGTCGGGTATGTCGGCGGGCCGGTCAGCCATGCGGATGGGTCCCGCTGAGCTGGTGCAGGCGGCGGCCATGGCCCGCCGCTTCTACCTCGAGGGCAAGTCCAAGATCCAGATCGCGGAGGAGTTCGGCGTCAGCCGCTTCAAGGTGGCCCGGGTTCTGGAGACCGCCCTCGAACGGGACCTCGTACGCATCGAGATCCGGGTGCCGGCCGAGCTGGACGCCGAGCGCTCGGACGCGCTGCGCGCCCGGTACGGCCTGCGGCACGCGGTCGTCGTGGAGTCCCCGGCGGACGCCGAGGAGACGCCCGACCCCGAGAACCTGGGAGAGGTGGCCGCCGACCTGCTCGGCGAGCTGGTCAACGAGGGGGATGTGCTGGGGCTGGCCTGGGGCCGGTCCACCATCCACATGGCGGCGGCGCTGAACCGGCTGCCGCCGTGCACGGTGGTGCAGTTGACCGGTGTGTACGACGCCGGGACCGCCGAGCGCGGCTCGGTGGAGGCGGTGCGCCGCGCGGCCCAGGTGTCGGGCGGCGACGCCCACCCCATCTACGCGCCGATGCTGCTGCCGGACGTGGCCACCGCGGCCGCGCTGCGCAACCAGACCGGGATCGCGCGGGCCTTCGAGTACTTCGACAAGGTCACGGTCGCCTGTGTGTCCATCGGCTCCTGGGAGCCGGGCATCTCGACGGTGCACGACATGCTCAGCGACGAGGAGCGCGCCCACTACGCCTCGCTCGGGGTCGCCGCCGAGATGTCCGCACACCTCTTCGACTCCGAGGGGCGCCGGGTCGGGCGGGATCTGCAGGAGCGGTGCATCACGGTGAGGGCCGACCAGCTCCGCCGGATCCCGGAGGTCGTCGCCATCGCGGGCGGGCAGCGCAAGGCGCCCGCCATCGACGCGGTGCTGCGCTCCGGGCTGGTCACCAGCCTGGTGACGGACACCTCCGCCGCGGACGCCCTGCTGGCCGGCGGCCCCGCACCGCGCCCGGCGCTGAACCGCACGGACCCCGACGGCACCTGACGGCACCTGCGGCCCCCGACACCCCCGGCGGCTCCCGGCGGCACCTGATGGCGCCGCTCCGGGCGGCCCGGAACCCCGCCCACGCGGACGGTCTCACCGACCGCGCGGCGGGCCGTGCCGTGCGCGGAACGCCGTACCGCACAACGGGGCGTACGCCCCCACGACCACGACGAACCCTTCAGGACGGTGCTCACGGATGACGACGGACGACCCGGCCGGGCCGGCCGATCCGGCCGGGCGGATCATGGTCACCCTGGACCTGGGCGGGGTCACCGACCGGGCGGGCCTGATGGACCGCTGTGCCTGCGCGCTGCGGCTGCCCGACGGGTTCGGCCGCACCTGGGACGCGCTCGCCGACGCCCTCGCCGACCCCGACCTGTGGTGGCCCGAGGGATCCGAGGAGCGCGGACTGCTGCTCCTGGTGCGCGGCTGGCGGCCGTACGCCCAGGAGCGGCCCGGCGAGTGGCAGGTCGCCGAGGAGGTCTTCGCCGAGGCGACCGACCGCGGTCCCGGCCTGTTCGTCACCCTCGGCCCGGGATGATCCGCACCTCCGGCCCACGGTTGATCTTTGGCCCGGCCCCGGCTGATCCGTACCCGATGCCCTGGATGATCCGCCAAAGCCGGGCCTGACCAGCCTGGATGTTCTGCCTGGGCATGGTGGGCCGGAGGTCATGGGAGAATGAAGTACGTGCTCTTTCCCCCTGGCTGACCTGTCCGGGGGCCACCTCTGATCGACTGGGATGTGCAGCACGTGCGTTTCCTCAACGACATCCAGCCCTCGTACGACCTGACGTACGACGACGTCTTCATGGTGCCGAGCCGCTCCGCCGTCGGCTCGCGGCAGGGCGTGGACCTCAGCTCCCCGGACGGCACGGGCACCACCATCCCGCTCGTCGTGGCCAACATGACCGCCATCGCCGGGCGCCGCATGGCCGAGACGGTGGCCCGTCGCGGCGGCCTCGTGGTCATCCCGCAGGACATCCCGATCGAGGTCGTCACCGAGGTCGTCTCCTGGGTCAAGGGCCGCCACCACGTCCTCGACACCCCGATCGTGCTCGCCCCGCACCAGACGGTCGCCGACGCGCTGGCCCTGCTGCCCAAGCGCTCCCACAACGCCGGCGTCGTGGTGGACGAGCAGCACCGGCCCATCGGCGTGGTCACCGACACCGACCTCAGCGGGGTGGACCGCTTCACCCAGCTCGAAGTGGTGATGTCCAAGGATCTGCTGCTCATCGACGCCGACCTGGACCCGCGCGAGGCGTTCAACACCCTCGACGGCGCCAACCGCCGCTACGCCCCCGCAGTCGACGAGGACGGCAAGCTGGCCGGCATCCTCACCCGCAAGGGCGCCCTGCGCGCGACCCTGTACACCCCGGCCACCGACGACCGGGGGCGGCTGCGCATCGCCGCCGCCGTCGGGGTCAACGGCGATGTCTCGGGCAAGGCCAAGCAGCTGCTGGACGCCGGTGTGGACGCTCTCGTCATCGACACCGCGCACGGCCACCAGGAGTCGATGATCAGCGCCCTGAAGCTGGTGCGCGCCCTCGACCCGCAGGTGCCGGTCGTCGCGGGCAACGTGGTGGCGGCCGCGGGCGTGCGCGACCTGATCGAGGCGGGCGCCGACATCGTCAAGGTCGGTGTCGGCCCCGGCGCCATGTGCACCACGCGCATGATGACCGGCGTCGGCCGGCCTCAGTTCTCCGCGGTGCTGGAGTGCGCCGCCGAGGCGAGGAAGTACGGCAAGCACGTGTGGGCCGACGGCGGCGTCCGCCACCCGCGCGACGTGGCCATGGCGCTCGCGGCCGGTGCCTCCAACGTGATGGTCGGCTCCTGGTTCGCCGGCACCTACGAGTCCCCGGGCGACCTCCAGCACGACGCCAACGGCCGCCCCTACAAGGAGTCGTTCGGCATGGCCTCCGCGCGCGCGGTGCTCAACCGCACCTCGGAGGAGTCGGCGTACGACCGGGCCCGCAAGGCGCTGTTCGAGGAGGGCATCTCCACCTCCCGGATGTTCCTCGACCCGGACCGCCCCGGCGTCGAGGACCTGATCGACTCGATCATCGCGGGCGTCCGCTCCTCGTGCACCTACGCCGGCGCCCGTTCCCTGGAGGAGTTCGCCGAGAAGGCCGTGATCGGTATCCAGAGCGCCGCCGGCTACGCCGAGGGCAAGCCCCTGCACTCCAGCTGGAGCTGATCCGTCCGGACGGGCTGCCGGCCCGCCCGCCCCGCGTGGCCCCCGCCTCCCGTCGCCGGGAGGCGGGGGCCGCGGCATGGCCGGAGCAGGTTTCCTGCAGCGGTACGGCGGCCTCGCGCAACGAAGCTGTGTCCGGCGCCCGGCAACGCAATGATCTTGCGGTGATGTGCAAGGTTGCTGCATTACGACGGCAACCTCTCTGCTCCTAGAGTTCTGCGCTGTACGTGGCGCGGCGGGAACCCCGCTCGGTGGGTCCCCGCTTGCGCGGGCTCCGCCGGTTCCCGACGCCCGAGACCGGCAGCGACGAAGGAGCCCACGCGTGCTCGACCAAGGCGCACCCCCGAAGGCGGACGCAACGACCGCCCCACCGTCCCAGGGCCCTGCGGCCCGCCTGATGCGCCGCAAGCCCGTGGAACGCCTGGTCGCGGAGGGCGGCCAGGGCGAGGGCGGCTCTCTGCGCCGCTCCCTCGGCCTCTGGCAGCTGACGATGATCAGCATCGGTGCCACCCTGGGCACCGGCATCTTCGTCGTCCTCGGCGAGGCGGTCCCCAAGGCCGGCCCGGCGGTCACCCTCTCCTTCGTCATCGCGGGTCTGACGGCGCTGTTCTCCGCCCTGTCCTACGCCGAACTGGCCGGCACCATCCCGGTCTCCGGATCCTCCTACTCGTACGCGTACGCAACGATGGGCGAACTCGTCGCCTGGGTGTGCGGCTGGTGCCTGGTGCTGGAGTACGGCGTGTCGGTCGCCGCCGTCGCCGTCGGCTGGGGCGAGTACCTCAACGAGCTCCTCGACGGCACCGTCGGCGTCACCATCCCGGCCGCGCTGTCCGCCCCGCCCGGCGACGGCGGCGTGTTCAACCTGCCCGCGCTGATCGTCGTCCTGCTCGCCATGGCCTTCCTGCTGGGCGGCGCCCGCGAGTCCGCCCGCGCCAACACCGTCATGGTGATCGTGAAGATCGGCGCGCTGGTGCTGTTCTGCGCCATCGGCGTCCAGGGGTTCCGCTCCGGCAACTACGAGGACTTCATGCCGCTGGGCATGGCCGGCGTCAGCGCGGCCGGCGCGACGCTCTTCTTCTCGTACATCGGCTTCGACGCCGCCTCCACCGCCGGTGAGGAGGCGAAGAACGCCCAGCGCGACCTGCCGCGCGCCATCATGCTGTCGCTGGCCGTCGTGACCGTGCTGTACGTCCTGGTCGCGGCCGTGGCGGTCGGCGCCCGGCCGTGGCGCACCTTCACCGACTCCGAGGCCTCCCTGGCCCAGATCATGAGCGACGTCACCGGTCAGAGCTTCTGGGGCACCCTGCTGGCCTTCTGCGCCGTCATCGCCATCGCCAGCGTCGTGCTGACCGTCCTCTACGGCCAGACCCGGGTGCTGTTCGCCATGTCCCGGGACGGGCTGGTGCCCAAGGTGTTCTCCCGGGTGAACCCCCGGACCGGCACGCCGCGCGCCAACACCCTGATCGTCTCCCTGTTCTGCGGTGTGCTGGCCGCCGCCGTTCCGCTGGGCCAGCTGGCCGACGCCACCAGCATCGGCACCCTCTTCGCGTTCGCCCTGGTCAACGTGGCCGTCGTGGTGCTTCGCCGGACCCGCCCGGAGATGCCCCGGACCTTCCGGGTGCCGCTGTCCCCGCTGCTGCCCGCGCTGGGCTTCGCCTTCTGCGTGTGGATGATGGGCAGCCTGTCGAGCGTCACCTGGGTGGTCTTCGGTGTCTGGATGACCGTCGGGCTCGTGGTCTACTTCGGATACGGCCACCGCCGTTCCCGGCTGGCCGCTCCCGACACCGTCCCGTCAGAAGCGAAGTGAACCACCCGCAGTGCTGAACGATCTCGACGAACGCATCGTGCACGCCCTCGCCGAGGACGCCCGCCGCTCCTACGCGGACATCGGGCAGCTGGTCGGCCTCTCCGCGCCCGCCGTGAAGCGGCGCGTGGACCGGTTGCGCGCCACCGGAGCCATCACCGGGTTCACCGTCCGGGTCGACCCGGCGGCCCTCGGCTGGGAGACCGAGGGGTTCGTCGAGATCTTCTGCCGCCGCAACACCTCGCCGGAGACCATCCAGCGGGGCCTGGAGCGCTACCAGGAGGTCGTGGCCGCGTCCACCGTCACGGGGGACGCGGACGCGGTCGCCCAGGTGTTCGCCTCCGACATGCGGCACTTCGAGCGGGTCCTGGAGCGGATCGCCGGGGAGCCGTTCGTGGAGCGGACCAGGTCCGTGCTGGTGCTCTCGCCGCTGCTGCGGCGGTTCACCTCGGCCTGACGCCGGCCCCGGTGGGCCTTACTTCAGGTAACCATTGCGGGCGGATGGGCCCTCCCGTAAGTTGTGCGGCGCTCTACCCGTCGGTAACACCCATTGTCAGCCAAGTTGCCGCGGGGTGACCCATGTCACGTGCCTGCCCGTACGTTCCGCCGCCCTGGGGAGACCATGCGCTGGCCCACCGGCCGACCCACCACGGTCCGGTCACGGATCGTTGCCCTCGCGGTCGCCCCGGTGATCGCGCTGATGCTGCTGTGGAGTTTCGCCATGGTGTCCGTCACCGGCGAACTGCGCGCCCTGCTGCGGCTCCAGGGGGTGTACGAGGACTTCGGCACCCCCGTCGACACCGCCATCGGCCAGATCCAGATCGAGCGCCGGCTCTCCGCCGCCTACCTCGGCGCCGACCACCGCACCGAGGCCGCACTGGACCTGATCGACCAGCAGCGGCGCACCGACAAGGTCGTCGTCGCCATGCGTGAGGCGATCCAGGACGGCGACCGCGACCGGCTCACCGACCACCAGCGCGAGATCCTCGACGGTCTCGTCGCCACCGCGGACCGGCTGGAGGACTTGCGCCACCGCGTGCTGACCCGGCAGCTCTCCTGGGACCGGGCCGTGACCGAGTACAGCGCCCTGGTCGAGCCCGGCTTCGACGTCCAGTCCGCCCTCACCGCGCTCCAAGCCGGGCAGCTGGCCCGGGAGGCCCAGGTCGTCGTCGAACTGGTGCGGGTACGGGAGTTCGTCTCACGCGAGGACGCCCTCGTCGCCGGAGCGCGGGCCGCCGGCACCCTCACCGACCGCCAGTACGACACCCTCACCGCGACCATCGGCAACCGGCGTGTGTTCGAGGAGACCTATGTGCCCGACCTGCCGGCCGATTCGCGGTCGCTGTACGAGGAGTTCCGGCGCGGTGACGTGTACCGGGACCTGACCCGCGGTGAGGACGCTCTGCTGCGGGCCGGAGCGGAGGGCGCGGGCAGGGCCGTTGCCGCCGACTCCTGGCGCACCACCACCGACCGGGCCGTCGTGCGCTACATGGAGATGGCCACACGGTCGGCCCTCAACTCCGCCGACCGCGGACGCTCCTTCGCCTACCGGGAGCTGGCCAAGGCCACCGTCGTCGGTGTGGTCGGGCTGGCCGCGGTCGGGCTGTCGGTGTGGTTCGCGGTGCGCGGGGCCCGCCGGATCTCGCGCCGCCTGGAGTCGCTGCGGGACGCCGCGGACGTACTCGCCACCCGCCAACTGCCCGATGTGATGGCGCGGCTGAGCACCGGCGAGGACATCGACGCCCTCGCCGAGGCGCCGCCGCTGGCCCACGGCCGGGCGGACGGCGGCGACCGGGCCGGTGCGGCAGGGCGCACGGCGGACGCCGACGAGATCGGCCAGGTGGGCCGGTCCTTCAACGCCGCCCGGCTCGCGGCGGTCGAGGCCGCCGTCAAGCAGGCCACACTGCGCCGCGGACTGTTCGCCGTGCTGCTCAACATCGCCCGCCGCAACCAGGCCCTGGTGCACCGGCAGCTGAAGCTCGTCGACACGCTGGAGCGGCGCACCGACGACCCGGACATCCTCCAGGAGCTGTTCCGGATCGACCACCTCACCACCCGGATGCGCCGCCACGCGGAGAGTCTGATCATCCTCTCCGGCTCGGTCCCGGGCCGCCGCTGGCGCCGCCCGGTCCCGATCGCCGACGTCGTGTCCTCCGCCGTGGGCGAGATCGAGGACTACGCACGGGTCGAGGTGCCGCCGATGGAGCGGGTGGGCATCGCCTCCGACGCCGTCGCCGACGTCGTGCACCTCATCGCGGAACTGGTCGAGAACGCCGCCGTCTTCTCGCCGCCGCACACCCGCGTCACGATGCGCACCGGACGGGCTCGCGGCGGCTTCGTCCTGGAGATCGACGACCGGGGCCTCGGCCTGGACGCCGACGAGATCGAGGACGCCCACCGCACGATCCGCCGGGCCGAGGACTTCGACCCGGCCACCCACGACCGGCTCGGCCTCTACGTGGTCGGACGGCTGGCGGCGCGGCACGGCATCGAGGTCACCCTGTGCCGCTCGCCCTACGGCGGCACCACGGCGGTGGTGCTGCTGCCGCCGGCGCTGCTGGCACAGGTGGACCCCGAGCCGCCGGAATCCGCGGCGCTGGAGTCCGGGGCACCGGGATCCGCTGCGCCCGGAGCCGAGGCCACGGGGAGCGGTGCGCCGGCACCGCGGCCCGTCGGCAGCGACACCGGCACGGCGGTGCTCACGGTGGTACGGCCGCGCGGAGAGACGGCGGAGACCCCCGAGACATCCGAAGCCCCCGAGGCTCGCGAACACCCCGAGGACCCGGAGGCCAAAGCGTTCCAGGAGGCCCGAGAGGCGCGCGAGGCCCGAGAGACCCGCGATGCCCGAGAAACCCGCGAGGTCCGGGTGGCTTCCGAGTCCTCCGAGGTCGCCGAGGCCCCCGGGGGCTCGCGCGTCGAACCGGTGCGGTCCGCGCCCGCCCTCCCGACCCGGGTCCGGCAGGCCTCCCTCGCCGCCGGACTGCGCGACGACCCGTCGCACACCGGCGGGGAGCCCGAACGGCGCGAGGTCGGTGCCGAGGAGATGCGGGCGGTCTTCGGGGCATTCCAGCGCGGCCTCGACCGGGGCCGCAGGGGCCTGCCCGTCCGGGGTCCGGACCCGACGGACGGCGCGGCCCCCGTAGAGCGAACCGACGGCCAGGAAGGGACCGACCCCGACCATGTCTGAACCGAACCCCGATCAGCCCGGCAAGGACCTCGGCTGGCTGCTGGACGATCTCGTGGCCAGAACCGGACAGGTGCGGCAGGCCGTACTGCTCACGGCGGACGGACTCGCGCTCAGTGCCTCGCAGGGCATGCCCACAAGGGACATCGAGCACCTCGCCGCCGTCTGCTCCGGCTTCCACGGCCTGGCCCGCTCCGCGGGCGAGCGGTTCGGCGCCGGGCAGGTCCGGCAGACGATGGTGATGCTCGACGACGCCTACCTCTTCATCACCCCTGCGGGCGCCGGCAGCCGACTCGCCGTCCTCAGCGAGGCCGGTACCGACGTCGGCCAGCTCGCCCACGAGATGGAACTGCTCGTACGCAAGGTCGGCCGCCACCTGAGCACCGACGCACGGTCGGCCGCCGACCAGGCGGGCACCTGATCCGGCGGTGAGCGAGGACCACTGGTACGAGGACGAAACCGGGTCGCTGGTCCGCCCGTACACCGTGACACGGGGCCGTACCCGGCCCGCTCCCCAGCACACCTTCGACATGATGGCGCAGGTCACCGCCCTGGACCCGGGCGAGGGACGGCCCGGACTCGACCATGCCCGCGCCTCGCTGTTCGCCCTCGTGGGCCGCGGCCCCCGGCCGGTGGTGGAACTCGCCGCGGACGCCGATCTGCCGCTCACCGTGGTCCGGGTGCTGCTCGGCGACCTCGCGGAGGCCGGCCTGGTCCGCATCGACGCGCCGCGCGCCGCTCCGGAGGGCGGGCCGCAGACCGATCCGGAACTCCTGCGCGAGATCGTGCAGCGCCTGCGCGAGCTGTGAGGCCGGCGGGCCCGCCCACTGCCCCGCGCCTCCGCGTCCTGCGGGAAAATCGCGGCGCCCGGGGTGCGGCAGGTCGTACCATCGGTGTCATGACCTGGCGACATTGATCCACCAGCCGTGCCTCCCGAGGACCGCCTCGGACACCGCGCATCCGGTGTCCGTACCGCCCCCTCGGGAAGGCCTCATGACTCTCTCACCCGAACGTGCCTCCGTCCCCGCCTCAGTCCCCGCCTCCGGCGTCCGGCGGCTGACGCGCACGCTGTACGCCTACGCGTTCTGCGACGAGTTCGTTCTGCTCTACCCGGTGTACGCGCTGCTGTTCAGCGACACCGGCCTGTCCGTCTGGCAGATCACCACCCTGTTCGCCCTGTGGTCACTCACCGGCGTGGTGCTGGAGGTGCCCTCCGGTGCCTGGGCCGACGCCGTCTCGCGCCGGCTGCTGCTGGTGCTCGGCCCGCTGCTGACCGCCGTCGGCTTCGCCCTGTGGGTGCTCGCACCGTCCTACGGCGCCTTCGCGCTGGGCTTCGTGCTGTGGGGCGCCGGCGGAGCGCTCGGCTCCGGGGCGCTCGAGGCGCTGGTCTACGACGAACTGGACCGGCGCGGCGCGGCCCGCCGGTACGCCGGCGTGATGGGCCGGGCCCGGTCGATCGGACTGGTGGCCACGATGACCGCGATGGGCCTGGCCGGACCGGTCTTCACCTGGGGCGGTTACGGGGCCGTCGGCGCGGCGAGCGTGCTCGTCTGCCTGCTCGGCGCCGCCGTGGCGACCCGCTTCCCGGAGCACCGCAGGCCGCCGGCCGAGGACACGGCCGGCTGGACCGCCACCCTGCGTGCCGGGCTCGCCGAGGCCCGCGCCGACCGGTCGGTGCGCGGTGCGCTGCTGCTGGTGCCCGCGGTCTCCGCGGTGTGGGGCGCGCTGGACGAGTACACGCCGCTGCTGGTGCGCGACACCGGAGTGGCCCACCAGACGGTGCCCTGGCTGCTGCTGGTGATCTGGGCCGGTGCCACGGCCGGGGCCCTACTGGCCGGCGTCGCGGAGCGGCTGACCAGGGCCGGGTTCGCCGCGCTGCTCACCGTCTCCGCGCTCGCCCTCGCGGTGGGTGCGGCGGCGGGCACCCCGGTCGCACTGCTGCTGGTGGCTCTGGCCTTCGGCGGCTTCCAGCTGGCCACGGTGCTCGCCGACGCCCGCCTCCAGCACCGTATCGAGGACACCGGCCGGGCCACCCTGACCTCGGTCGCGGGCCTGGGCACGGAGCTGGCCACGCTCACCGTCTTCGGCGCCTACGCGGCGACGGCGACGGTGACCGGGCACGGCACGGCGTTCGCCTGGTTCGCGGTGCCGTACCTGCTGACGGCGCTGCTGCTGGTGACCGTGGTCCGCAGGGCTGCAGCCGTGGCCGGCAGGGCACGACCCCGAAGTCGCCGGTGCCCGTCCTGACCTTCTCGAAGGGGGCCGACCTCACACACCTGGGCATGCCCTCGGTCTCGGCGGGGCCGCCGGTGCCGGCCCCGCTGTAGCCCCAGCCGGTCGTGCCGGCCCAGGTCGTGCACCGTGACGCCGACCCGCCTGCCCTCGGCTCCGGCAGATCGGAGTGCGTGATGACACCGGAGACGACGGCCACCTTGCCGCCGGTGAGGAGGCAGTCGACACTCGCCTCGGCCCGGGCGCCCTCGCCGCCGAGGCAATGGCTGAACTCGAAGGTCCCGGCGGCCTGCAACGGGTCGCCGGTGTGCTCGGCGGCCAGGTGGGCGTCGAAGGAGAGGTGATCTCGTCCCGGGACGACCGGTACAGCTCGGCGGTGCCGGTCGGTGCGGCGGCCTCCCGCCGGTGCTGTCCGCCCTCGCCCGCGGTCGCGGCCGAGCCCGCGGTCGCGGTGGTGAGCAGCAGGGCGGCACCCGGTACGGCGGTCCTGGTACGTCGGTTCACAGGAGGCGAGGCCCTCCACGGTGGGAACGGGGCTGGACGGTGACCACTGCTCCGGTGCCGCACCCCCGGCCGCGTCGCCCCGGAGCGGACCCGCCTCCGCCGCCCGGCGGGGCGGCGGAGGCGCGGCCTGCGACCCGGGGACGACGGGAGGTGCGACCCGGGGCGCGCAACGAATCACCGGCCGCAGCCGCGGACACGCAACGAACAGCTCACCGGCGCGCAACGGCTTCTCCTTGTCCGGCCCGGACCGTCGCCCGTACCGTCTATCTGGCCCCCAGACCCCCCGCCCGACCGGTGAGGAACACGCATGCGCACCGCCCTGCTCCAGAGCTCCGGCCGTCCCGGATCGCCCGCCGAGAACCTCAAGGTCCTCGACGAGGCCGCGGGCCGTGCCGCCGCCGCGGGCGCCGGGCTGCTGGTGACCTCGGAGATGTTCCTGACCGGGTACGCGATCGGCGACGGCATCGGCCGACTGGCCGAGCCCGCCGACGGCGACTCGGCCGACGCGATCGCGGAGACCGCCACCCGGCACGGGCTGGCGATCGCCTACGGCTACCCCGAGCGGGACGGCACGGACGTCTTCAACGCCGTACAGCTGATCTCCGCCGACGGCACCCGGCTCGCCGGATACCGCAAGACCCACCTGTTCGGCTGCTTCGAGCGCGACCACTTCACGCCCGGCGACCGTCCGGTCGTCCAGGCCGAGCTGAACGGCCTCACCGTCGGCCTGATGATCTGCTACGACGTGGAGTTCCCGGAGAACGTGCGGGCCCACGCGCTGGCCGGCACGGACCTGCTGCTGGTGCCGACCGCGCAGCTGCACCCCTTCCAGTTCGTCGCCGAGCACATGGTGCCCGTGCGGGCCTTCGAGAACCAGATGTACGTGGCGTACGTCAACCGGGTCGGCCCGGAGGGCGAGTTCGAGTTCGTCGGCCTGTCCACGCTCGCCGGACCCGACGGTGTGGCCCGCACCCGGGCCGGCCGCACCGAGGAACTGGTCCTCGCCGACGCCGACCCCGTCTTCCTCGCCGCGTCCCGCGAGGCGAACCCCTATCTCACCGACCGCCGCCCCGTCCTGTACGGGTCCCTGGTCTGACCCGCACCCCCGGCTTTCCCCCGTAGTTCGCGCAAGGAGTCCGTACCCCATGACGTCCACCGTGCCCAACGCCGTCGAGCACGCAGACGAGCAGCAGCCGCCGATCACCATGTTCGGCCCGGACTTCCCTTACGCCTACGACGACTTCCTGGCCCACCCGGCCGGTCTGGGCCAGATACCCGCGACCGAGCACGGCACCGAGGTCGCCGTCATCGGCGGCGGGCTGTCCGGCATCGTGGCCGCCTACGAGCTGATGAAGATGGGCCTCAAGCCGGTCGTGTACGAGGCCGACCGGATCGGCGGCCGGCTGCGCACCGTCGGTTTCGACGGCGTCGGCGACCAGGCGGAGGGGCTGACCGCGGAGATGGGCGCGATGCGCTTCCCGCCGTCCTCCACCGCCCTGCAGCACTACATCGACCTGGTCGGCCTGAAGACGACGCCCTTCCCCAACCCGCTGGCCGAGGCGACCCCGTCCACCGTCGTCGACCTCAAGGGCGAGACGCACTACGCCGAGACCGTCGACGACCTGCCGCAGGTCTACCGGGACGTCGCCGACGCCTGGAACCGCTGCCTGGAGGAGGGCGCCGACTTCTCCGACATGAACGGCGCCATGCGGGAGCGGGACGTCCCGCGCATCCGCGAGATCTGGGCGCAGCTCGTCGAGAAGCTCGACAACCAGACCTTCTACGGCTTCCTGTGCGACTCCGAGGCGTTCCGGTCCTTCCGGCACCGGGAGATCTTCGGCCAGGTCGGATTCGGCACCGGCGGCTGGGACACCGACTTCCCCAACTCCATCCTGGAGATCCTGCGGGTCGTCTACACGGAGGCCGACGACCACCACCGCGGCATCGTCGGCGGCTCCCAGCAGCTGCCGCTGCGCATGTGGGAGCGCGAGCCGGAGAAGATCGTCCACTGGCCGTACGGCACCTCGCTGGCCTCGCTGCACGAGGACGGCGAGCCGCGCCCGGCCGTCACCCGGCTGCACCGCACCGCCGGCGACCGCATCACGGTGACCGACGCGGGCGGCGACATCCGCACCTACCGGGCGGCGATCTTCACCGCTCAGTCCTGGATGCTGCTGTCCAAGATCGCCTGCGACGACGCGCTCTTCCCGATCGACCACTGGACCGCCATCGAGCGGACCCACTACATGGAGAGCTCCAAGCTCTTCGTGCCCGTGGACCGGCCGTTCTGGCTGGACAAGGACGAGGACACCGGCCGCGACGTCATGTCGATGACGCTCACCGACCGGATGACCCGCGGCACCTACCTGCTCGACGACGGCCCGGACAGGCCCGCTGTCATCTGCCTGTCCTACACCTGGTGCGACGACAGCCTGAAGTGGCTGCCGCTGTCCGCGAACGAGCGACTGGAGGTGATGCTGAAGTCGCTCGGCGAGATCTACCCCAAGGTCGACATCCGCAAGCACATCATCGGCAACCCGGTCACCGTCTCCTGGGAGAACGAGCCTTACTTCATGGGTGCGTTCAAGGCCAACCTGCCCGGCCACTACCGCTACCAGCGGCGGCTGTTCACCCACTTCATGCAGGACCGGCTGCCCGCGGACAAGCGGGGCATATTCCTGGCCGGCGACGACATCTCCTGGACCGCCGGCTGGGCCGAGGGAGCGATCCAGACCGCGCTGAACGCCGTCTGGGGCGTGATGCACCACTTCGGCGGCGCGACCGACCCGGCCAACCCCGGCCCCGGCGACCTCTACGACGAGATCGCGCCGGTGGAACTCCCCGAGGACTGAGCCCGGGCGGGGCCGGATCCCGGATCCGGGCAGGGCACCGCGCCCGGCTCAGACCCCGGCCGCCCGCGCCTTCTCGTAGACCTCCGCGGCGACGTCCTTGAGCTCCTCGGCGTCCCGCGGGGCGCCCTGGAGATCGAGCAGGAACTCCTCGAGGCCGATCTCGGCGTGGGCGGCGAGGTCCTCGACGATCTGGTCGACGCTGCCCTGGAAGGGTCTGCGGCCCTCGCCCCCGTACGGCTGCTTGCGGTGGCGCGCATTGACCCGCAGAACGGTCCGGATCGGCTCGGTCCGGCCGCGCTCGGCGGCCAGCTCGCGCAGCTGCCGCCACTGCTCGGCGACGGCCTCGGCGCCCGTGCCGGCCGGCAGCCAGCCGTCGGCCCGGTCGACGACCCGGCGCCGGGCCCTCCCGCTGCTCGCCGCCAGCAGGATCGGGATCGGCCGGGCGGGCTTGGGGCCGACCACGGCGGGCGCGATCCTGGTCTGGTCCCCCTCGTAGGCCACCGGGTCCGGGCCCCAGACGGCGCGGCACACGTCGATCAGCTCGTCCAGCGCCGCTCCGCGCTCGGCGAACGGCCGCGCCGACGCCGCCGCGTACTCGTCGTGCGACCAGCCCGTGCCGAAGCCGGCGACCACCCGGCCGCCGCTGGCCGCGTCCAGCGTGGCCAGCGCCTTGGCGAGCTGGAACGGGCCGTGCAGCGGGGCGACCAGCACACTGGTGCCCAGCCGGGCCCGCTCGGTGACGGCCGCCGCCAGCGTCAGCGTGACCAGCGGCTCGGCCACGCTGCGGTACGAGTCCGGCCAGGGCAGGCCCTCGATGCCGTACAGCCCCTGGGTGGCGGGCTCGGGGAACAGGGCGCGCTCGAACACCCACAGACTGTCGTATCCGGTGCGCTCCGCGGAACGGGCGACGTCCGGGACGTCCCTGCCGAGGTCGTACTGCCGCATCTGGGGGAGGCCGAGTCCGAGCCGGGTCGCCATCCTGTGTGCTCCTTCGCCGTCGAAGTACCCGCACGGTCAACGTACAGCGATCACGGCCGGGTTCCGGCGGATCACCGCCGGGTCAGTCCGGCAGCGGGGTGAGCAGCATGCGGCCCGCGAAGCCCACCGCCGCGTCCAGCCGGTCGGTGAACTCCCCGGCCACGTCGGGCAGTCGCCGCAGCGCCCACAGGGCGCGGGCCGCCGCCCAGGTGGCGTCCCGGGCGCGCTCCAGGCTCCAGGAGCCCAGCAGATGGGTCAGCGGGTCGGCGATCTGGAGCAGGTCCGGGCCCGGCATCAGATCCTCGCGGATCCGCTCCTCCAGCGCGACCAGCAGGTCGCCCACACGGTCGAACTCGTCCTCCAGGTCCACGGGTTCGCAGCCGAGCGTACGGCAGGTGTCCACCACGGCCAGCGCCAGATCATGGCCGATGTGGGCGTTGATGCCCGCGAGTGCGAACTGCAGCGGCCGTACACCGGGATGCCGGCGGAACTGGAACAGCGGCCGCCAGCAGGCCGGGGGCCGGCGCTCGGCGGCCACCGCGTCGACGGCGGACAGATAGCGCTCCGCGAACCGTACGTCCAGTGCGGTCGCGGCCCGGGCGTCCGGGAACCGGCCGGCGGCGATGTCCCGGCCGACCGCCTCGGTGACGGTCAGATAGACGCGGTTGAACACCGCGATCCCGTCCCGGCCCGGCAGCGCGGAGTCCAGCTCGCGCATCCGGGACAGGACGGTGTCCACCGTGCCGACCGCCGTGGTGAGTTGCTCGCAGTGCGCCATGGCGGCAGCGTGGCAGCTTTGCCGCGGCGGGAGTACCGGTGGGCCCGGTGCTTCCCCGGAACGGGGGAACGACTCTCCGCCGGTGGGGCCGAGCCCGGCCGCCGGACGGACTAGGCCTGGTCGTGCCGGGAGGCCTCGCTGTACCGTCCCGCACCGCGCCCGGCGCTGTCGGCCACCGTGTCGTACGAGGACGTGCCCTCGTCCAGCAGTGGCTGCTGCGTCCTGAGGCGGGCGGGGGCGAAGGCGCGCAGCGTGTGGTAGCCGGTGATGACGACCAGCGTGCCCAGCGCTATGCCGCTCAGGGAGAAGGTGTCGGTGAACTCTGTCGGGGGCGGCCGGGGATGCTTCGTACACGCGTCGCACGCCCCGGAGCCCTCCGGGAGCCCTCCCGGAGCGACTGCGTCCACTTCGACGCCTTGGACGCGCTCGGCCTGCTGCACATGCCCGCCACCCGGTGATGGCCGAGCGGGCGTGGGCGAGCTGTGGCGGGAGCACGGCTTCCGCTTCGAGGGGGACCGGGCGGCGGCGGGCGACCTCTGTAACGCGGTCAAGGAACTGCGCATCGGCTACGAGGCGCCGGTCACCCGGCCCGGCCCGTGCGCCGTCCACCTCCGGCTGGAGCGGCCCGGCAGGACCGGACCGGCCTACGGCTTCCGCCTCTGCTCGGCGGACGGCGCCGCCACCTGCGCCCGGGGCGCCCGGGTGCTGGTCCGGCCGGATGCCGGGACGCTGCGCCCGGCGCCCTGGAGCGCGGAGTTCAGGGCCGCGGGTCGGGAACTGCTGCGGCCGCAGAACTGATCCTCGGCCGGTCCTTCTCCCCGGGTCGCAGCACGCCGGCGAACGCGCCCACCCCGCAGGACAGCACCGTCACCACACCGAAGGACACCACCAGGCTGGTGAGCTGGGCGAGCGTGCCGATGGCGCTCGGGGCGACCAGTCCCGAGGTGTAGGTGATCGTCGCCACCCCTGCGATGGCCTGGCTGGGGTTGGGGCCGCTGCGGCCGGCCGCGGCGAAACACAGCGGGACCACCACGGCGATGCCCAGGCCCATCAGCGCGAACCCGCTCATCGCCACCGCCGGATGGCCGCCCAGGACGATCAGCAGCCCGCCTGCGGTGGCCAGAACGCCGCTGACCCGGACGGTGCGTACCGCCCCGAACCGGTCCACGACCTTGTCGCCGGCCAGCCTGGCCACCGCCATGGTGAGCGTGAAACCGGTGGTGCACGCCGCCGCCAGTCCGGCCGAGGTCTGCAGTTCGTCCCGAAGATAGATCGCCGACCAGTCCAGGCTCGCGCCCTCCGCGAACACCGCGCAGAACCCGACCGCGCCGATCAGCAGCGCCGGCCTCGGCGGCAGCGCGAACCGCGGCGGCGGATCCTCGTTCTCGGTCGGCTGCAGGTCCAGCACCCAGCCGCAGGCGACGAGGCCCAGCACGGTCAGAACCGCGGCGGCCAGCGCATGGTGCAGCCGGGCGTCGCTACCCAGATGGGCGGCGAGGGTGCCGCCCGCCGATCCGAGCAGGGCGCCCGCGCTCCACATGCCGTGCAGCCCGGACATGATCGACCTGCCGAGGCGGTTCTCCACCTCGACGCCGAGTGCGTTCATCGCCACGTCCGCCATGCCCGCCGTGGCGCCGAAGGCGAACAGGGCCAGACAGAGGGTGAGCAGGTTCGGGGCGAGCGACGGCAGCACCAGCGACATGGTCCACAGCGCCATCAGGCCGCGCAGCGCGGTCCGGGCGCCGAAGCGGTGGCTGATCCGGCCGGCCAGCGGCATGGCGACCGACGCGCCCAGCGCGGGGAACGCCAGCGCGACCCCCAACTGGCCCGCGCCGACCTGGGCGTGGTCCTGGATCCACGGCACCCGGGTGGCGAACGAACCGGTGACCGCGCCGTGTACGGCGAACACCGCGGCCACGGCGTACCGCGCCCTGGCCAGCTCGCGTTGCCCGAAGGTCGCTGTTCTCATCCGCGGGTCCTCCCTGACCTGCTCCCGGCAGCCCGGAGATCGGGCCGCGGCGTAAACTATCAGGGACCCTGCCTGATAGATAGTGGATATTCGTGCGGAGGGCCCGGCCCCCGGGTTCGCCCACAGCCGGTCCCGTCGGGCCCTGCGCCGATCTGGAAGGATCCCGGCATGCCCGCATCCCCGAGTACCGCCCGGGCCATCAACGACCGGCTCGCCCTGCGTCTGCTCCAGCAGCAGGGCCCGTTGACGGCCACCCAGCTCAAGCAGCTGACCGGCCTGTCCCGGCCGACCGTGGCCGACCTCGTCGAACGCCTCACCGCCGCCGGGCTGATCGCCGTGGTCGGCGAGTCGGGGGAGCAGCGCCGCGGACCCAACGCCAAGCTGTACGGCATCGTCGCCGACCGGGCGCACCTCGCCGCCCTCGACGTCCGCACCGAGTCCGTCGCCGTGCTCGTCGCCGATCTGGTCGGCCATGTGCTCGCCGAGGCGTCCGTGCCCATCGACGGCGGCACCGGGACCGGCCCGGCGGTGGACCAGGCGGTCGGGCTGGTCGAGCGCGTCGCCAAGGAGGCGGGGGCCGACCGCCTGCACACCGTCGGTATCGGCGCGCCCGGCCTGATCGACCCGGTCGGAGGTCAGCTGCGGGACTCGGCCAAGCTGCCGGCCTGGCACCGGCGGCTGGCTGCCGCCCTGCAGGAGCGGTTCCCCCGGGCCCGGGTCGACATCGAGAACGAGACCAACCTTGCCGCCCGTGCCGAGCAGCGTGACGGCGCCGCCCGGGACCGCGACACCTTCGTCCTGCTCTGGCTCGACCTCGGCGTCGGCGCCGCGGTCGTCCTGGACGGCCGCCTGCGCCGCGGCGCCTCCGGCGGCGCGGGCGAGGTCGGCTTCCTGCCGGTGCCGGGGACCTCCGGGCTGCCTTCGGCGACCGACTGCGCCGGCGGCTTCCACTCCCTGGCCGCCGCAGCGGCGGTGACGGAGCTGGCGACGGCGCACGGATGGACGCCGCCTGCGGCCGCGGCGGGCGGGCGGGGTGTCGGTCCGGTACCGGACCCGGTCGAGGGGGAGGGCGTGCCTCGGGCCGCGGACCGGGAGCACGGGCCGGTGGAGCATCCGGATGCCGCCGTGGTGCACGGTCGGGCGGTGTCTTCGGGCTCCGACGGGGTGGGCGGTCCGTCGGCGCCTGCGCCTGCGGCGGACGTGGTGGGTGGGCGGGGTGCGGCTCCGGTCGGGGAGCCGGTGCACGGTGCGGCGGTGCCTCCGGCCGCCGGTGCGGTGCGTGCCGCGGGGCTGGTGCGGGAGGCGGTGCGTGCCGAGGGCGCCCACCCCGCCGCCGGGCGCTTCCTCGACGCCCTCGCCGACCGGCTCGCCGTCGGCGCGGCCGCGGTGGTGTCGGTGCTGGACCCCGGCTGTGTGGTGCTGGCCGGTGAGGTCGGCCGGGCCGGCGGCGACGCCCTCGCCGCCCGCGTCCAGGCGCGTCTCGCCCGGATGTCCCCGCTCGTCACCGAGGTCCGGGCCGGCGCCCTGGGCGGCGGCGCCGTCCTGCGCGGCGCGCTGCTGACCGCCCGGGACACGGCCCAGGACGAGCTGTTCGGGCCCCCGGACCGGTCACAGGGCACCGTCGGCTAGGCCGGGGGCGGAACGGCGGCCGGGCGGGCGAAGTCCGCTGCGGTTCGGCAGTGTCCTGAAGGGGCGCGGGGAACTGCGCGACCGGCCACGACGGCGCCGCGGACGAGCGACGGCACGGCGCCGCACTTCCAGCGGAGCGCTCAGGCCGGGTCCGGGACGGCGCCGGATGCGAACACCGCCCGGTCCGCCGCCGGCCACAGCAGTACGGAGGGCAGCAGCACCGCCGTGCTCGGCAGCACCACGAATCCGGCCGCGCTCACCGTGGACAGCGGCTGCAGATGCTGGGCGTGGAACACCAGATGCGGCCCGACGACGCCGGATGGGCCGCCGGCGCCGCAAGGACCAGCCGCCGCTCCATCGTCGCCACCGCCGCGCCCAGCACCACGGCGAGGGCGAGGCTCGGCACGCCGAAGTCCCGCAGCAGATGCTCGTTGTACGGCGGCAGGTACGACACCCAGCGCCACTTCCAGAACAGCTCCGGCAGCAGCAGGATCCGTAGGCCCAGCAGCACCTGGGCCCCCGCCAGCAGCCCCAGCCCCGCCCGCAGTCCGCCCCGCCTGCTCATCCGTCCCGCCCCGTCATCTGTGCCGCCCCTGCCCGCCGAACCGCTTGTCCAGGTACTCCTCGAACGTCACCCGGCCGACTGCCCGCTGCGGTGCGAGATGCCCGCCGGCCCGGAACGCCTGATAAGCCTTCCCCGCGAGCGGCACGTTCACGAGCCGGCGCCGGCGGCCCGTCGCCGCGAGGTAGGCGCGGGCCAGCGACGGGAGCGTCCGCACCTCGGGCCCGGCCAGGTCCGGCACCCGCCCGGCGGGCTCACCCACCGCCAGCTCCGCGAGCCGTTCCGCGACCTCGGCCACCTCGACCGGCTGGTCCGGGACCCCGGCAGGCAGCAGCATCACCGGCGGCTTGGCCAGCGCCTGGAACACCGTCACCAGCAGATCGTGGAACTGCGTGGCCCGCAGTACGGTCCAGCCCAGCCCGGACGACTCGACCAGCTGCTCGACGGTGTGCTTGGACCGGTAGTAGCCGAACGGCACCCGGTCCACGCCGACGATCGAGATGTAGACCAGATGCCGCACCCCGGCGCGCCGCGCGGCCGCGATCAGGTGCGTCGACGCCCGCTCGTCGCCGCCGCGCGCCGAGGTGGCGCAGTGCACGACCGTGTCCACGCCCGCCACGGCCGCGTCCAGCCCGGGCCCGCCCTCCTGCAGATCCACCGCGTACGGCTGGGCGCGCCGGCTGAGCACCCGCACCTCGTGTCCGTCCGCCCGCAGCAGCTCGACCACCGGACGGCCGAGCGTCCCGGTCCCGCCGGTCACCAGGGTCGTGGTCATGCTGGTCAGCCCCTTCGCCGTGCCGGGAGCCCCCGGATGGGGCGCCCTGTCGTCAGCTGGGACCGGACAGCCGTGCGGAACGTGACAGCTCCGGCGGGCGGTCTCAGGGCCGCGTGAGCTGACGGCGTACGAACTCCAGCTTGTCGGGGTTCATCACGGTCCGCACATCCGTGACCCGATCATCGCGGATGTCGAAGGAGGTCACGGCGACCACCGTGTCGCCGGCCCGCGCGACCAGCGCGGGCGCGCCGTTGATCTCTACCGCGGCGAGCTCCGCGTTCGCGGGGAACCGACGCGTCACCCCGGACAGGAAGCGGAGGACCTTGTCGCGGCCCTCGATGGGCCGCAGGGCCGCGGAGACCCGGCCGCCGCCGTCGCTCCACCACACCACGTCCTCGGCGAGCAGCTTCTCCAGCCCCGCGAGATCGCCGTCGCGGGCCGCGCTGAGGAACGAGGCGACCAGTTCCGCGTGCCGCTCGGGCGCGGACGGGAAGCGGGTCCGCGGCTCGCCCAGCCGGGCTGCGGCCCGCCGGTACAGCTGGCGGCAGTTGGCCTCGGTCAGGTCCAGGGTCTCGGCGATCTCGCGGTGACCGTACGCGAACGCCTCGCGCAGCACGTACACCGCCCGCTCGGTGGGCGTCAGCCGCTCCAGCAGCACCAGCATCGCCGTCGACACCGCGTCGCGCCGCTCCGCCGACTCCAGGGGTCCAAGGGTGCCGTCCGCGGTGATCACGGGCTCGGGCAGCCAGGTGCCGACGTAGGTCTCGCGCCGGGCGCGGGCGGAGGTCAGCCGGTTCAGGCAGAGGTTGGTGACCACCTTGGCGAGCCAGGCCGCCGGGCGTTCGATGACCGCCGGGTCGGCTCCGCTGTAGCGCAGGTAGGCGTCCTGCACGGCGTCCTCGGCCTCGGCGGCGGAGCCGAGCATGCGGTAGGCCAGGCCGAACAGCCGCGGCCGGTGGCGCTCGAACTCGTCGGTGTGGGTGATCGACATGCACTCACCCTGCCAGACGCCCCGGCAGGGTGAGGTGGAGAGGCCCGGCGGCGGGCAAGGGCCGTCGTCACCGCCGCCGGGCCGGTCTGCCCGGAGGGTCAGCAGGCGCCGAGGTCCTGCCACACCCCCCATTCACCGGTGGTGCCGGGCTCCTCGCCCCGCGTCCACCACTTGGCCTTCCAGGCGTGCCCGCCGTGGGAGACCGTGCTGCCGCCGCCGTACGCCTCGCCCGCGTCCCAGGCGGGGTCCGCGCACTGGCCGGGGCCGCCCGTCCCGGTCGGGGTCGGGGTCGGCGTGGGCGTCGGGTCCGGGGTCCCCGACCCCGGGTCCACCACCGTGGTCCCGCGGGCCAGGTCGCCCTCGAGGGCGTAGGTCTTCCCGCCGAAGGTCACCGTCCAGTTCGACGGTGTGGACACCGGCAGGTAGTACACGAAGTCGAGGTCGACCGAGGCCCCGGGCGCCAGCGACTGCCAGGACGGCAGCTTCAGCGAGACGCGGTGGAAGTCGCCCTTCAGCCCGCCCACGTTGTCGCCGGTGTGGTCGCTGCGGATCGCCGAGGTGCCCCAGCCGGACTGGTCCTTGGCGTTGGCGGGCGCGGAGGTGCCGTAGTCGAACCGGAACTCCGTGCCGCCGGGCAGCGTGGTCCGGGTGTTGTTGGTGACGGTCAGCTTGGGGCTGATCGGGTAGTTGGAGTCGCCCAGCGGGAACTGCCCGAACGCCACGTCGATGTCGAGCGCCTCGGTGGGCAGGTCGACGGTCGTGCGCGTGGCACCGTACGGGGCGGCCGACTTGAACTTCTCGTACATCGCGGTGGTCAGTGTCGAGCCCGGCTCGTACTGCCCGGTGGCCGCGTTCCAGTCGTAGTCGCCCGCGAGCTCCCACACCATCGTGCCGCCGATGCCTCGGTCGACGACGTAGTCGGCCTTGGTGTTCACCGACTGCTCGTCCTCGGTGGACAGGAACACCTTCCTCTCGGCGTTCCACAGCCAGGGCGCGACCAGCGTGGAGTCGTACTTGCGCGCGTACGTGCCGGTCAGCCGGGTGTCGGCGGGGAAGCCGTAGTCGGTGATGTAGTCGCCGACGACGCCCTTCTCGAGGTTCTTGGCGTGCCACATCGGGTTGGAGCCGGCCGGTGACTCCTTGCCGTCGGTGTCCAGGTCGTGCCAGAGGTTGTCGATGCCGGTGGCGCCGTCACCGCACTTGGTCAGGCCGGACCCGGCCGGGCACTCGGTGGACGGTGCCCTGCCCCACAGCCCGTCGGTGCCACCGGTGACGTTCTTGAAGCCGCGGGTGTAGTACGGCAGACCGATGTTGATCCGGCCGGCCGGCATCGAGCCGCGGAAGTAGTGGTAGGCCCAGTCGGTGTTGAGGTAGCCGGTCCCGCCGTACTGGGAGGTGGTGTACACGCCCGCGGCGGCCAGCTCGGCGTCCTTGCCGTCGTCGAAGAGCGAGGCGTTGGGGCCGACGTACTCGTTCCAGGCGCCGTGCAGGTCGTACGACATGATGTTCACGTAGTCCAGGTACTTCTGGACCTGGAACGTCTCCATGCCGCGCAGCAGATAGCCCGAGGACGGGGCCGCCACCGTCAGCATGTAGTGCTTCCCGTCGGCGGCGCCCGCGCGGTCGAGCTTCTCGCGGAGCGTCTTCATCAGGACGCCGTAGCCCTCGACCAGGCCGGCCCGGCGGCCGTTGGCGATCGATCGGTCGAGTGGGTTGCCCGCGTCCTTCATCGTGGTCGGGTACTCGTAGTCGATGTCGACGCCGTTGAAGCCGTACTTCCGGATGAAGTCGACCGCCGAGTCGGCGAAGGTGTCGATACCGGCCTCGTTGACCGAGCCGTCGGCGTTGGTGGCCATCGAGTAGAAGCCGCCGGAGTCCACCCGGTCGCCGTTCTCGTCGAAATGGCCGCCGGTCTCGGCCCAGCCGCCGACCGAGATCAGCGTCTTCACCTCGGGGTGCTGCTTCTTGAACTTGTTCAGCAGATTGAAGTGGCCCTGGTAGGGCAGCTCCGGGTCCATCTCGGCCCCGGCCACCCCCGGCCAGGTCATCCCGGTCGCGGGGTTGTCCGCGCCGTCGTTGCCGACGGAGAGCCTGTTGCCCGAGTCGACGTGCGCAAAGGCGTAGTTGATATGGGTGATCTTGTCCCAGGGGATGTCCTTGGCGAGGTAGGCGGGCCTGCCGTCCCTGCCCGTGCGCCAGCCGGTGAAGTAGCCGATCACCCGGCGCTGGTGGTCGGCGCCCATCTTCTCCCGGCCGGCGGAGTCGTAGACGGAGCAGTAGGGGACATCGACACCGGGGGTCTTGAAGAGGCCGTCGGGGCGACAGGACTCCTGGTCGGCGGCGTGCGAGACGGTCGCCGGGAGGCCGGCGAGCACCAGGCCGGCGGCCGCCGCGGCGGCCGCGAGAAACGCGGCGGGTCCGGCTCTGCGGCCGGATCTGGGGCGTGACGGGGAAGGCACGGTCGGTTCCTCTCCACGAAGTTGCGCAGACAGTAGAGAGGACTAGACCAGTGCGTCAATAGGTATGGACCAATCATGGAGAGGTGGCAAGAGGGTTTGTGCACGGGCCAGTTGGTCCGGCGGTGACACGTGCGGGAGGAGTGCGCACACGGGCGGGCCGCGCGACGGTACGGGCGTCAGGCCGGCGGGGCGTACAGGCGGTGAGGGCGGCGGGCGTACTGTGAGCCACTCCACACCTCCTGCCCGTATGGGTGCCGATCAGGCGTGGCACACTTGCCCTGTACCAGAAGCAGCGCACTCCGGGGTCGGTGAAAGTCCGAACCGGCGGTTACAGTCCGCGACCCGGTCGCCTCCAGCGGCCGGTTGACCAGGTGAAATTCCTGGACCGACGGTTAAAGTCCGGATGGGAGGCAGTGCGCGGCGGGCGGGCACACGTGCACGCCGCCGTACCCGTACGTCCATGGGATCCTCCATGGGGCGTCCGGCATCCGGCGCCGTCGTCCTCGTGGGTCCCCACCCGCTCTCTTCTGTCGTTCGTCGACAGCCCCGGAGTCCGTGCCCGAAGAGGCAGGAGGACCCGGGAAGTGTTCACCGGAATCGTCGAAGAGCTGGGCGAGGTCACCGCCGTCGAGACCCTCGACGACGCCTGCCGCTTCCGGCTGCGCGGCCCCGTCGTCACCGAGGGCGCGAAGCACGGCGACTCCATCGCCGTCAACGGCGTCTGCCTCACCGTCGTCGACCACGAGGGCGACGAGTTCACCGCCGACGTGATGGCCGAGACCCTCCATCGCTCCAGCCTCGGCGCCCTCACCGTCGGCTCCCGCGTCAATCTGGAACGCCCCACCGCCGTGGGGGCACGCCTCGGCGGGCACATCGTCCAGGGCCACGTCGACGGCACCGGCACCGTGCTGGAGCGCACCCCGTCCGAGCACTGGGAGATCGTGAGGGTCTCGCTCCCGTCGGACCTCGCCCGCTACGTGGTCGAGAAGGGCTCCATCACCGTCGACGGCATCAGCCTCACCGTGGTCGAGGCCGGCTCCGACCACTTCACCGTCAGCCTGATCCCGACGACGCTCGCGCTGACCACGCTCGGCGTCAAGCAGCCCGGTGACCCGGTCAACCTCGAGGTCGACGTCATCGCCAAGTACGTCGAGCGGCTGCTGGCCGGTCAGGAGGCCGGCCGGTGAACTGGCTGAACTCCGAGGCGTTCACCGTCCTCGGCCAGCACATCAGGTGGTCGGACATGATCGGCAACGTGATCGGTCTGCTCGCCCTCGCGCTCGGCTGGCGGCGCTCGATCTGGACCTGGCCGGCCCAGTTCGTCTCCGGTCTCATCCTGTTCGCGGCCTTCGCCACCGCCCATCTCTCCGGCAGCGCAGGCAAGCAGATCGTCGTCATGGCCGTCGCCGCCTACGGCTTCCGGCAGTGGAACCGCGGCCGGCGGCAGGCGCAGGACGGCTCCGTCGCCGTCCGGTTCGCCACCTGGCGCGAGCGCGCAGTGCTGGCCGGCGCCGCCGCGCTCGGCACCCTCGCCGTGGGCGGCCTGTTCACCGCCTACCCGACCCTGTCCTGGGACCCCTGGCCGGACGCGTACATATTCGTCGGCACCGTCGTCGCCATGTACGCCCAGGCCCGCGGCATGGTCGAGTTCTGGTTCGCCTGGCTGCTCGTCGACCTCGTCGGCGTCCCGCTGAACTTCGCCAACGGCTTCGCCTTCTCCGGCTTCGTCTACATCCTCTACGGCGCGCTGGTCCTGTGGGGCATGCGCGACTGGTGGCTGCGCTCCCGCAGGGCCGCGCAGCCCGTCCCGGAAGGAGCCCCCGCATGACTGCGGCAACCATCCTCTACAGCACCGACGGCCCCGAGGACCTCATGCTCGACCCCGTCGAACAGGCCATCGCCGACATCGCCGCCGGCCGCCCCGTCGTGGTCGTCGACGACGAGAACCGCGAGAACGAGGGCGACCTCGTCATCGCCGCCGAGAAGGCGACGGAGGAGATCGTCGCCTTCATGATGAGCGAGTGCCGCGGCCTGATCTGCGCCCCCATGGAGGGCGCCGAACTGGACCGGCTGCAGCTGCCCCAGATGGTCCAGGACAACACCGAGTCGATGAAGACCGCCTTCACCGTCTCCGTGGACGCCTCCGCCGCGCACGGCGTGACCACAGGCATCTCGGCGTCCGACCGCGCCACCACCCTCCAGCTCCTGGCGAGCGGCACCGCCGAGCCGACCGACCTGGTCCGCCCCGGTCATGTCTTCCCGCTGCGCGCCCGGACCGGCGGTGTCCTCGTCCGCAACGGCCACACCGAGGCCGCCGTCGACCTCGCCCGCCTCGCGGGACTGCGCCCGGCCGGCGCCATCGTCGAGATCGCCGGGGAGGACGGCCGGATGCTGCGGCTGCCCGAACTGGTCCCGTTCGCCCGCAAGCACGGCCTGACGATCATCTCCATCGAGGACCTGATCGCCTACCGCCGCAGCGCGGAGCCCACCGTCCGGCGCGAGGCAGAGGTCCGTCTGCCCACCGCACACGGCACCTTCACCGCGTACGGCTACCGTTCCACCGCCGACGGCGTCGAGCACGTCGCCCTCGTCCACGGCGAGATCGGCGACGGCACCGACGTCGTGGTCCGTGTCCACTCCGAGTGCCTCACCGGCGATGTCTTCGGCTCCCAGCGCTGCGACTGCGGCCCCCAGCTGGACGCCTCCCTCGCCCGTATCCAGGCGGAGGGCCGGGGCGTGGTCGTCTATCTGCGCGGGCACGAGGGGCGCGGCATCGGGCTGATGTCCAAGCTGCGCGCCTACGAACTCCAGGAGCGCGGCCGGGACACCCTGGACGCCAACCTGGAGCTCGGCCTGCCCGCCGACGCCCGCGACTACGCCGCCGGCGCCCGGATCCTCAGCGACCTCGGGGTGCGCACCGTCCGCCTGATGACCAACAACCCCGACAAGTCCGACGCGCTCGCCCGGCACGGTATCCACGTCGTCCGGCGCGAACCCATGCCCGTCCAGGTGGGCGAGCACAACCTGCGGTACCTGCGCACCAAGCGGGACCGGATGGGACACGACCTGCCCTGGCTGGACACCACCGCCGTGTCCGCCTGCGGCAACCAGTGAGCAGCAGGTCAGCAGGCAGTAGGCAAGGCAGCAGGACAGCAAGACAGAAGACAGAAAGACAAGCGAGGAGAGACGTGAGCGGCAAGGGCGCACCGGACCTGTCCGTACGCAATGTGGGCGACCTCAGGGTCGCCGTCATCGCGGCACAGTGGCACGAGAAGGTGATGGACGGACTGGTCGACGGCGCGCTGCGCGCCCTGCACGACCTCGGCATCGACGAGCCGACCCTGCTCAGGGTCCCCGGCAGCTGGGAGCTCCCGGTCGTCGCCAAGGTCCTGGCCGAGCGCGGCTACGACGCGATCGTCGCACTCGGCGTCGTCATCCGCGGCGGCACTCCCCACTTCGACTATGTGTGCCAGGGCGTCACCCAGGGCCTCACCCAGGTCTCGGTCGACACCGGCGTCCCCGTCGGCTTCGGCGTCCTCACCTGCGACACCGAGGTGCAGGCCCTGGACCGGGCGGGCCTCCCGGGCTCCGCCGAGGACAAGGGCCACGAGGCGGTCACCGCCGCCGTGGCCACCGCGGCCACGCTCCGCTCGGTATCCGAACCCTGGCGCTGAACGGCCACGGGGAGCGCGTAGGGTAAGGACCACCATGTCCAAGAAGACGTTCGAGGAGCTGTTCACCGAGCTCCAGCACAAGGCCGCCCAGGGCGACCCCGCCACCTCCCGCACCGCCGAACTGGTGGACAAGGGAGTCCATGCCATCGGCAAGAAGGTCGTCGAGGAGGCCGCCGAGGTCTGGATGGCCGCCGAGTACGAGGGCAAGGAGGCGGCGGCCGAGGAGATCTCGCAGCTGCTGTACCACGTCCAGGTGATGATGGTCGCCCGCGGCATCAGCCTCGACGACGTCTACGCCCACCTGTAACCGCACGACAGCTCAGTACACCCCCTTGACGCAAAGGAAGCCGACCTCATGCTGCGCATCGCCGTCCCCAACAAGGGTTCACTGTCCGGCCCTGCGGCGGAGATGCTGCATGAGGCCGGCTACCAGCAGCGCCGCGAGTCCAAGGAACTGCGCATCGTCGACCCGGAGAACGACGTCGAGTTCTTCTACCTGCGCCCCCGGGACATCGCGATCTACGTCTCATCCGGCCGGCTCGACATCGGCATCACGGGACGCGACCTGCTGATCGACTCGGGTGCGGACGCCGAGGAGATCCTCCCGCTCGGCTTCGCCCGCTCCACCTTCCGCTACGCCGGCAAGCCGGGCACCGCGGACGGCGTCGCGGACCTGAAGGGCAGGACGGTCGCCACCTCCTACGAGGGGATCGTCGCCAAGCACCTGGCCGACAGCGGCATCGACGCCTCCGTCGTCCACCTCGACGGCGCCGTGGAGACCGCCATCGAGCTCGGCGTCGCCCAGGTCATCGCGGACGTCGTGGAGACCGGCACCTCGCTGCGCAACGCGGGCCTGGAGGTCTTCGGCGAGCCGATCATGACCTCCGAGGCGGTGGTGATCCGGCGCACCGGCGCGGACCCCGAGGAAGCCAAGGTGCAGCAGTTCCTGCGCCGCCTCCAGGGCGTCCTGGTGGCCCGGACGTACGTGATGATGGACTACGACTGCCGGGTCGAGCAGCTGGAGAAGGCCGTCGCGCTCACCCCGGGCCTGGAGTCCCCCACCGTCTCCCCGCTGCACAACGAGGGCTGGGTCGCCGTGCGTGCCATGGTCCCGTCCAAGGAGGCCCAGCGGATCATGGACGACCTGTACCACATCGGCGCCCGCGCCATCCTGACCACCGCCATCCACGCCTGCCGTCTCTGAGCGCCCGACGCCCCACGACCAGCGCCCGACGATTGGTGAGATCCCCGGCCATGTCCGACCTGCCCGAGCCGCCCGCGCTGCCCGTCACCTTCCGGCCGGGCCGCACCCGGGCTGTGCTGTACTCCGCCGCCGTCGCCTGCTTCGCGGCGATCACCGCGGTCGCGGTGCTGCTGGAGCGGCTCGGGCCGGGGGAGCGGCTCAGCTTCGTGCTGACCGCCCTCCTGCTGGACGCGGTGCTGCTCGTGCTGGCCCGGCCCAAGGTCGTCGCCGACGAGTCCGGCGTCACCGTCGTCAACCTCACCAGCAGGCGGCGCCTGGAGTGGGCGGAGATCGTCCGGGTGAACCTGCGCCCCGGCGACCCATGGGTGTTCCTGGACCTCAGCGACGGCACCAGCCTGCCCGCGCTCGGCATCCAGCCCGGCATCGCCAAGCAGCGCGCCATCGCCGACGCGCGCGCCCTGCGCGCGCTCGCGGACGCCCGCTCGGCCGCGGGCCCCGAGCCGCATCAGGGCTGATCCGGGCCGCGCCGACGGCCGGCCGGGGGAATCCCGAGGTCCCGATCGGGGCCGTGCATCCTGCCGCGGACGGCCCGGGCACGCTTAATCTGGGGGCGGCGCCGCAGACCTCGCGGCTCCGCCCCTGTCGCTCCGCCCGGAGCACAGGGGTTCCTGCTACCCGAGGAGTGACTCCCTCCGGCGATGGACGGATCGTCCTGCAGTACCTGCGCCGCCCCCGGTCGTGACACGACACAGGCGGCGGCCTCATGACCCTCTCCCTGCTGCTCCTGGCAGCCGCCTTCCTGCTGATCCTCGCCAACGGCTTCTTCGTCGCCGCCGAATTCGGCCTCGTGACCGTCGACCGCCCGGACGCCGAGCGGGCCGCCGCGGCCGGCGACCGCCGCGCCCGCCGGGTGGTCGCCGCCCTCAGGGAGCTGTCCTTCCAGCTCTCCGGCACCCAGCTCGGCATCACCCTCACCTCGCTCGCCGTCGGCATGCTCGCCCAGCCGGCCCTGGCCCGCCTCCTCGACGCACCGATCACCGCGACCGGCGTCCCCGGGCGTGCCGTCCCGATGATCGCGGTGGCCGTCGGCATGCTGCTGGCCTCGGCCGTGCAGATGGTGGTCGGCGAACTGGTGCCCAAGAACTGGGCGGTGTCCCGGCCACTGCAGGTGGCCCGGTTCGTGGCCGGCCCGCAGCAGGTCTTCGCCCGGCTGTTCCGCCCGGTGATCGCCGCGCTGAACGCGGTCGCCAACCGTCTGGTGCGGGCCCTCGGCGTGGAGCCCGCGGAGGAACTGGCCTCCGCCCGCACCCCCGCCGAGCTGGTCTCCCTGGCCCGGCACTCCGCCCGGGCCGGCGCCCTGGAACAGGACACCGCGGATCTGTTCGTCCGGACCCTGTCGCTCGGCGAACTGACCGCCCAGCACGTCATGACCCCCCGGGTGAGGGTCAGCGCCCTGCAGGCCTCGGCCACCGCCGCGGACGTCGTCAACCTGACCCGCGCCACCGGCCTGTCCCGCTTCCCGGTGTACCGGGAGCGGATCGACGAGATCGCCGGCATGGTCCACCTCAAGGACGCCCTCGCGGTCCCCGCGCACCGGCGGCTGCGCACCCCCGTCGCCCGGATCGCCCGTCCGGCCCTGCTCGTCCCCGAGACCCTGCCGGTACGGCCGCTGCTGACCCGGCTGCGCAGCGCGCAGCCCATCGCAGTCGTGGTCGACGAGTACGGCGGTACCGCCGGCGTCGTCACCCTGGAGGACATCGTCGAGGAACTGGTCGGCGAGGTCCGCGACGAGCACGACGACGTGCTGGACACCGCCCCCGAACTCGCCGCCGCCCCGCCGGACGACGGCCGGCCCGCCTGGGAGGCCGACGGAGGCTGCCGCGTCGACGCCCTGCGCGGCATCGGCCTGGAGGTGCCCGACGGCCCGTACGACACGGTCGCCGGGCTGGTCGCGGACCTGCTCGGCCGGATCCCGGCCGTCGGCGACCGCGCGGAGCTGCCCGGCTGGCGGCTGTCCGTCCACCGGGTCGGCCACTACCGCGCCGAGCGGGTCCGGTTGGTGCGCACCGCTCCGGTCCCGGTGCTGGAGGCCGCCCGGTGAGCGCCCTCCAACTCGTGCTCGCGGCGCTGCTCGTGCTCGCCAACGGCTTCTTCGTCGGCGCCGAGTTCGCGCTGGTCTCCGTGCGCCGCAGCCAGGTCGAACCGCTCGGCACCGCCCGCGCCCGCCAGGTGCTGTACGGGCTGGAGCGGCTGCCGCAGATGATGGCCGCCGCGCAGTTCGGCATCACCGTGTGCTCGCTGACGCTCGGCGCACTCGCCGAGCCCACGGTCGCCGGGCTCCTGGAGCCGGTCTTCGCACGGCTCCACCTCCCGCACGGCCTGATCCACCCGCTCGGCTACGTCATCGCACTCGCCGTGGTGGTCTTCTGCCACCTCGTCATCGGCGAGATGGTCCCGAAGAACCTCGCGATGGCCGCCCCCGAGAAGGCCGCGCTGTGGCTCAGCCCCGGCCTGGTCGCCTTCGCCCGGCTGTGCCGGCCCGTCACCGTCGGCCTCGGGGCCTGCGCCCGGGGCGTGCTGCGGCTGTTCCGGGTCGAGCCCAAGGACGAGGTGGCGGCCGTCTTCACCAGTGAACAGCTCAACCGCCTGGTCGAGGACGCGGGCCAGGCCGGGCTCCTCGACCCCGAGGAGCAGGAGCGTCTCGAGGACGCCCTGGAACTGGGCTCCCGCCCGGTGACGGACGTCCTGCTGCCGGGCGCGTCCCTGGTGACGGTCGGGCCGTCGGTGACACCCGGGCAGATCGTGGAGCTGACCGCCCGCACCGGGTACTCCCGCTTCCCCGTCGCCGCGGAGGGCGGTGCCTTCCTGGGCTATCTGCATGTGAAGGACGTACTGGACCTGGAGGACTCCGACCGGCCCGTGCCCCAGCGGATCTGGCGCCCCATGACGACGCTCCGACCCGACCTGCCCCTCGACGACGCCCTCACCGTCCTGCGGCGCGCGGCCACCCACCTGGCCCAGGTGACGGACCCCTCCGGAAGAACCCTGGGCCTGGTCACCCTGGAGGACGTGCTGGAACTTCTGGTGGGAGAGGTCAGAGACCCCGCGCACACGTAGCCGCGGGCAGCCGCCGACGCAGTCCGCGACACCCGCGGACCGCCGGCACCCGTACCGGTGCAGAAGAGCCGGTGCCACCGGGCAGGGCCGCACACCCCCGGAGGGCCGGCCTCACACTCCCGGAGGGTCCTGCGGCCCCCGCCCCGACAACACCTCCCCGTACGCCTGCATCAGATCATTCAGCCGCAGTGTCGCCAGATCGTCCCGCGTCAGCGCGCCGGGATACACGGACAACCGCAGATCCCGGTACGCACAGCTCTTCTCGTACAGCGTCCGCAGGAACCGCCCGTTGCCCAGTTCGTCGATCCACCCCTGGTGGACGACGTGCCCGGCGATCGACCGCAGCTCCTCGAGCGCCTCCTCGTCCCATACGTCACCGTTCTCCGCGGCGAGCACCTCGCCGATCGCGGTCAGCTCCGGCGGCCGGTACGAGGGGAAGTCCACGCGCGTGGTGAAGCGGGAGGACAGCCCGGGGTTTGCGGCCAGCAGCCGGTCCATGCCCTCGGGATAGCCGGCCAGGATCACCACCAGGTGGTCCCGGTTGTCCTCCGCCCGCTTCAGCAGCACCTGCAGGGCCTCGTCGCCGTACGCGTCGCCCTTGCCGTAACCGGAGTTGGACAGCGAGTAGGCCTCGTCGACGAAGAGCACCCCGCCCAGCGCGGAGTCGATCAGCTCGTTGGCCTTCACGGCGGTCTGGCCGAGGTACTCGCCGACCAGGTCCGCCCGCTGTGCCTCCACCAGGTGGTCGCCGCCGAGCAGACCGAGCGCGTAGAAGACCCGGCCCAGGATGCGGGCCACGGTGGTCTTACCTGTGCCGGACGGGCCGGAGAAGACGAAGTGCCGCTTGGGCGGCTGCACCGGAAGGCCCTGGCCGGCCCGCAACCGCGCCATGTTCAGCTGCGCCGACAACGCCTTGACCTGCCGTTTCACCGGCTCCAGACCCACCATGCGCTCGAGCTCGGTGAGCGCCTCCTCCAGCAGCGCGGGGTCGGTGGGCCCGGTCGGCAGGGACGGCTCCGGGGCGCCGGACCGCTCGCGCACCGAGGGCCCCGTCATCGGCACCACCGACACCGGTGGCGGATCGGTCAGCTTCAGGTCCCGCCCCTCGGTGCCGAACAGCGGATCCAGGCCGTCCGGTGCGGCGTCCACCCCGTCCTGTCCGGCTCCGGTCAGCGTGAGCGCCGCGAGGTCGCCCGGATCCTCGTACCCGTCGCCCTCGGCGATCGCCGCGAGCCGGGCCGAGGTGTCCATGAAGGCGGGGTCGACGCGGTGGACGGCCCGGTACAGGGGGAGCGCTGCGGCGCTGCGGCCGGTGCCCTCGTGGGCGCGGGCCAGCCAGTAGCGCAGCTCCTTGCGCTGCGGCTGCTCACTGCGGCACCGCATCAGGGCCGCCGACAGCAGCGGCTCGGCCTGCCCGTACATCTCCAGCCGGACCCGGGCCATACCGCCGAACAGTCCGGCCTCGATACCCAGCATGGGATCGCACAGCAGCGGGTCGGTGTGCCGGACGAGCTGCTCCCAGTCCTTGACGAGATAGGCGCGGCAGGCGTGCAGGAACCGGACCTGGGCGTCGGTGTCGACCGGCGGCAGCCCGGCCAGGGCCCGGTCCAGCTCCGGGACATGCCGGCCGTCCAGCCAGTGGGAGGCGTGCGCCAGCAGCAGATCGCGGGAGCTCTCCAGCACCGGCTGTACCCACCAGCCCAGCCAGTACCAGGAGTTGAGGGTGCGGCGATGGCGGGAGCGCTGCTCGCCGAAGCGGTCCCGGTGCCGGAACATCCGCAGCAGCGCGGTGGTCGTGTCCACCCGCAGCGCGTGCAGCCCCAGCCAGCCGTCGGCCATTCCGGGGTCGACCCGCACCGCGGCCCGGAACTCCTCCTCCGCCTGCGGATAGGCGCCCATGGTGTAGGCGTCCACGCCGCGCAGCCAGGCGAGGTCGGCCGGGGCGGGCGGGCTGTGCGTGCCGAAGTCCATCACATCCCCCACAGAACCGTGTCCCCGTCGGTCGCGTCCTCGGTCCAACCGGTGTACCGCGGACCGGAGTTGCCAGGTGCGCACGGCGCTCTGCAGGTCGCACCGAGGGCATCGTACCCGCGGGGGTCGTCCCTCCGAAGGGGGCCGTGAGCGGCCTTCGGGCCGGCCGGGGCGGAGGCGGAGCACGCCGTACGGTGACCGTGGGTGAGCGTCGGGGACCGAGCGGGGGCCGGAAAAGGTGACGGGGACAGAACGAAGCCCCCGATCACGGGGGAACAACCGGGGGCTTCGCGTCCTTCGGCGGCGCTCAAGGCCGCACATTGAGAACGTAAGACCTGTACGGCCCCTGGGTCAAGCCGAGTTGGACGGCTCCGGAAAGTTGCCCCAGGGAATCTTCACAGGGTCAGCACATTGCCGATGTCCTGTCACTCTGGGTGAGTCCGAGGCCGGTCCGTGTCCCTGCCACCGGGCCCCTCCAGCACCTCGTACCCCTCCGGGCGCTGCCGCACCAGCAGGTCCGCATGGGGGCGCGAGGGATCCCCGGCGAAGTGTGTCCGCTCGGCCGGTACCCACCGGTCCCAGAACTCCCGCTGCTCCTCGCCGTCCCGCGCCCGGCCGCGCGCCCACGCCTCCTCGGCCGGCAGCTCCATCCACAGCAGCGCGGCCAGATACGGGCGCAGGGCACGGCGGCCCGCGCCGACGCCCTCCAGCAGGACCACCGGGGCGGGCGGCAGCGGGCGCGGCTGCCCGAAGCGGCGGGCCCGCCAGTCGTAGGGGGCGTAGTGCGCGGTCTCGCCCCGGCTCAGCGGCTCCAGGACCTGGCTGTGCAGCCGCCCGGTCCAGCCGAACAGCTCCGTGTGACTGGCTATGTCGTCCAGCCGCACGACCGGCGCGCCGCCCAGCGACTCGGCCAACCGCCGGGCGAACGTGGACTTTCCGGAGCCGGCGTGCCCGTCGACACCGATCAGGCGCACCGGTCCGCAGGACGGCGGCAGACGGCGGAACCGGGAGGCGAGGAGGTGGATGGCGGATCCTGGAGCGGCGGAGGGCGGGCGGGTCGGTCGCGCAGCACTCTAGCCGTGCTGTGCGACTCCGCCCGTGCGGCAGCCCCCGACCGGGCGCGGGGCGCCGTGCCCGCCGGGCCGCGGAGCGGCGCCCCCGCGTCCCCGCAGAGCGGGCGCCCCACATCCCCCGCGGCGCCAGTGGTCAATACCAATGTTGCTGGCGTGGCGTGCGTGGAAGTGCTGGCCGGGGCGGCCCGGCGGCGGCCATAGTTGGCGCAACCACCGTGCACAGCCCGCCCCGACTCGGACCCCGGGAGTCATCCGCCCATGAGCAGAGCCGAACAGCCGTCCCGCAGAACCGTCCTGGCCGCCGTGGCCGCCACCGCCGTGGCCGCACCCGCTGTGGCCGGCGGTGCGGCTCCCGCCGTCGCCGCACCCGGCGGGTCCAGCGCATCCGGCGCCACCGGCGAGAGCGGCTCCCGGCGGCGCCGCCCCGCCGGCCAGGTCGACCACCGGGCCTGGGCCTCCTTCCGCGACTGGCGCTCCGGCACCGCCCAGGGCACCCGGGCCGTCCCCGGCCGCCGGCCGGGCATCGCGATCGCCGCGCCCGCGGGCACCCTGGATTACACCGACCCGCACACCGGCACCACCGCGCCCTGGGAGTACGCGGTCTGGACCTCGCCCGTCCACCGGCTCGCCGTGCCCGCCACCGAGGTCATCGCGTCCTGGAACGCCGAGACCCCGGCCGGCACCTGGATCCAGGTGGAACTCAGGGGGACCTACTCCGACGGCACGGACACGCCCTGGTACGTGATGGGCCGCTGGGCCGCCGGTGACCAGGACATCCGCCGCACCTCGGTGGACGGCCAGGGCGACGGCAGAAGCAGCGTGTGGACCGACACCTTCGCCATCGACGACGCCGCCACCGGGCTGCGCCTGGTCGCCTGCCGGCTGCGGCTGACCCTGCACCGCCGGCCCGGCACCGGTGCCACCCCGGTCGTCAGGCGGCTCGGCGCGATGGGCTCCGACATCCCCGACCGCTTCACCGTTCCTGCCTCCGTTCCGCGCCTCGCCCGGGAGCTGGTCGTCCCGCGCTACTCGCAGGAGATCCACAAGGGCCGGTACCCCGAGTACGACAACGGCGGCGAGGCCTGGTGCAGCCCCACCTCCTCGCAGATGATCATCGAGTACTGGGGCGGCCGGCTCACCGAGGAGCAGCTGGCCTGGGTCGACCCCTCGTACGACGACCCGCAGGTGTGCCACGCCGCGCGGTACACCTTCGACCACGAGTACGCCGGCTGCGGCAACTGGCCGTTCAACGCGGCCTATGCCGCCACGTTCCGGGGCCTGCAGAGTGTGGTCACCCGTCTCGGCTCCCTCACCGACCTGGAGCGGCTGATCGCGGCCGGTATCCCGGTGATCACGTCCCAGTCGTTCCTGGAGGAGGAACTGACCGGCGCCGGGTACGGCACCTCCGGCCATCTCATGACGGTGATCGGCTTCACCGCCGACGGCGACGTGATCGCCAACGACCCGGCCTCACCCGGCAACGAGGCGGTGCGACGGGTCTACCGGCGGCGGGAGTGGGAGAACATCTGGCTGCGCACCAAGCGGTACAACGCCTCCGGCAAGGTGGTCTCCGGCACCGGCGGCGTCTGCTACCTCTACTTCCCGGCGCACCCGAGCCTGCGCCAGCGTCTGGCGCTCGCGGCGGTGGGCGTGCGCTGAGCCTTCCGTACCCGTGGGCCCGACCTGCCATACTGCGGATGTCCCGCCGCACGCAGCAGACCAGGGTCTGAATTGAATATCAGTCAACAGCGTCCGCCGTCCGACCGTCCCCGAGCGCGCGGTACCGGGCGCTCGCTGGCGCGCCGCGCCGAACTCATCGCGATCGGGCGCAGGCTGTTCGCCGACACCTCCTACGACGCGCTCTCGATGGACGACATCGCACGGCAGGCGCGCGTCGCCAAGGGGCTGATCTACTACTACTTCGAGTCCAAGCGCGGCTACTACCTGGCGATCATCCAGGAATCCGTGGACGAGCTGGTGACCACCGCGGCGAGCGGCCCGGAGCGGCCCCAGGTGGAGCGGGTGCATCGCACGATCGACGGCTACCTGCGCTACGCCGAGCAGAACCAGGCCGCCTACCGCACCATCGTCAGCGGCGGCGTCGGCTTCGACGCCGAGGTGCATGCCGTTCGGGACGGCGTGCGCGAGGCCATCGTGGCAACCATCGCCCAGGGCGCGTACGGCCGCGCGGACATCTCGCCGCTGGCCCGGATGGGGCTGCTCGCCTGGGTGTGCAGCGTGGAGGGTGCCGCCCTGGACTGGATCGGCCGCCCCGGACTGTCCCGCGAGACGATGTGCGAACTGCTGGTGAAGACGCTCGGCGGCGCCCTGCGTGCCATCGAGGAACTGGACCCGGCCCACCCCGCACCGCCCCCTGCTCGCCGCGACGGCTGACGAGCGGAGCGGGCTCCGGCCGTGCGACCCGAGGGGCGGCGCGGTGCGGACCGGAGCGCAGTGGTCCGGACCAATTTCGGGTGCCGGGGAACGGCCCGATAAATTCTTTGGAGTAAGCGATCGTTAACAAGTGACACGCCCTGGGGGATCGGGCATACTCACAGCGCAGAGCCGCTGGTCAGCAGCTTCCGTGACCCGGAAGCGCCCGTTCGGCCAGGCCCAGAACGTCCCGGCGGAGTCGTCCACCCACGGCGCACGTCCGCCGATGTGCCCGACAGGGAGGAGAGCGTCGCCATGCCCGACCGCGCCCAGCAGCCGGTGGAGCGTCAACTGCCCACGGACGAGGCCCGGGATCTGATCTCGCTCGTCCGTGACATCGCCCAGCGCGAGATCGCACCGAAGGCGGCCGAGGAGGAGGACGCCGGGCACTTCCCGCGCGAGGTCTTCACCCTGCTGTCGGACTCCGGTCTGCTCGGCCTGCCCTACGACTCCGAGTACGGCGGCGGCGACCAGCCGTACGAGGTGTACCTCCAGGTCCTCGAGGAGCTGGCCGCCGTCCGGCTCACCGTCGGCCTCGGCGTCAGCGTGCACACCCTGGCCTCCTACGGTCTCGCCGCCTACGGCACCAAGGAGCAGCAGGCCGAGCATCTGCCCGCGATGCTCGGCGGCGGTCTGCTCGGCGGCTACTGCCTCTCCGAGCCCGCCTCCGGCTCGGACGCCGCCTCGCTGCGCACCAGGGCCGTGCGCGACGGCGACCACTGGGTGATCACCGGCACCAAGGCGTGGATCACGCACGGCGGCATCGCCGACTTCTACACCGTCATGGCGCGCACGGGCGAGGAGGGCCCCCGCGGGATCACCGCCTTCCTGGTCCCCGGCGACGCCGAGGGGCTGAGCGCGGCGACGCCCGAGAAGAAGATGGGGATGAAGGGCTCGCCCACCGCCCAGATCCACCTGGACGGCGTCCGCGTTCCCGACACCCGGCGTCTCGGCGACGAGGGCCAGGGCTTCGGCATCGCCCTGTCGGCGCTGGACTCCGGGCGTCTCGGGATCGCCGCCTGTGCGATCGGCGTGGCCCAGGCGGCGCTGGACGAGGCGGTCTCCTACGCGGGCGAGCGGCGGCAGTTCGGGCGGCCCATCGCCGACTTCCAGGGGCTGCGCTTCATGCTCGCCGACATGGCGACCCGGATCGAGGCCGGCCGCGCCCTGTATCTGGCGGCGGCCCGGCTGCGCGACGCCGGCCGGCCGTTCGCCAAGCAGGCCGCGATGGCCAAGCTGCACTGCACCGACACCGCGATGCGGGTGACCACGGACGCCGTGCAGGTCCTCGGCGGCTACGGCTACACCGCCGACTTCCCGGCCGAGCGGTACATGCGCGAGGCTAAGGTCCTGCAGATCGTCGAGGGGACCAACCAGATCCAGCGGATGGTCATCGCCCGTCACCTAGTGGGTCCCGAGGAACGGTGAAGTCGCCGAGCCCGTGCGGGGGCGCCGCGAGCCTGGCCCACTCGGGGTCGTGCCGCCCCGGCAGGGTACGGCCGCGGTCGGCCCAGGTCCGCATCAGCTCACGGTAGATCGGCGGGTCCGGAAGGTGCGGCGGCACCGCCGGTGCCGCTCCTGCGGGCGCCGGGACGAAGACGCGACGCCGCCGCCCGGCCACCGGATGCGTGGGGGTCATACCAGGGCAACGCGGGGGACTGCGGACAGGTCACCGGCCCGGGGAATCGCCCCTGCGTTCGCGGGAGTACCTGCCCGCACCGGGTACGACCCGGCCCCCGAGGGGCCGGGCTGCCACGGAAGCGGGCGGCGTCGCCCGTACGACGGGCGCTCAGGCGGCCTGGCGCCGCATCTCCGGCACCCGCATCGGACGCGAGCCCGGGCCGCCGACGTGGGAGAACGGCTGCATCCGCCAGTCCAGCCCCTGAGGGAGCGTCAACAGCAGGGCGGTGTCCTGCTCCTGGGGGCGGAACGACTCGTCGGCGGGGCGGGCCTCGGTGGCCCTGCGGCCCGTACCGGCGCAGACCGTCAGGCCGAACGGGTTCCACGGCGAGGCGCACAGCGCATGCTCCGGGAGGATCTCCTCGTCCGCCAGAAGAGCGATGGGCTGCGCGCAGTCCGGGCAGATCACCCGGTACATCTCGAAGGTGTCGTAGGCGTCGAACTCCTCGTCGTCGAGGGCGTCGGGTTCGACGCCCTCCGGCTCGGGCTCGACGACCGGCTGCTGCCGCTTGGGTGCGGTACGACCGGGGCGCTGAAGACTCTGCATGGATTTCTCCCCCTCGGGCTGGGCCGTGAAGGCGCTGCGGCCTCGACCACAGCAAGCACTTCCCGTCCGCTCACGGCGGTAATCACGAGAACATCACGGAGACTGTTCGAGTGATGTGTCGTTCGTCACATGCCGATCGCAGATGCCCCATCGGGCGCCGGCCGGCGCCGCCGCGGTATCCGCGGAGATCACCGGCACTGTAGGTTCTTGCGCCATGGAGGAGCTGGACCGACAGATCGTGCAGCTGCTCGTCAGGGACGGGCGGATGAGCTACACCGACCTGGGCAAGGCCACGGGCCTGTCCACGTCGGCCGTGCACCAGCGGGTGCGCCGGCTGGAGCAGCGCGGCGTCATCCGCGGCTACGCCGCCGTCGTCGACCCCGAGGCCGTCGGGCTGCCGATGACCGCTTTCATCTCGGTGAAACCCTTCGACCCCAGCGCCCCGGACGACATCGCGGACCGGCTGGCCGGGGTCCCCGAGATCGAGGCCTGCCACAGCGTGGCGGGCGACGAGAACTACATCCTCAAGGTGCGTGTGGCCACCCCGCACGAACTCGAGGAACTGCTCGCCCGGGTGCGTTCCCTGGCCGGGGTGTCGACCCGGACCACCGTGGTGCTCTCGACGCCGTACGAGGCCCGTCCGCCGCGCGTCTGACCCGGCTCGCGAGCCCCGCGCCCGACGCCCGGGTGCCGCGCGTCCGGGGGTCCTGCGGTGGCATCGGCCGGGCCTGCCTGCCGGGCGCGCCGGACCGGGGGCGAGACTGGTGCCCATGACTGAGTGCACCGCCCCGTCCGAGACCCTCCTGCTGCGCCGCGGCGAGGTCCACAGTCCCGCCGACCCCTTCGCGACGGCGATGGTCGTCGAGCGCGGCCAGGTCGCCTGGGTCGGTTCCGAGGGTGCCGCGGACGCCTTCGCGGACGGCGTGGACGAGGTGGTCGACCTGGAGGGCGCCCTGGTCACCCCCGCGTTCACCGACGCTCATGTGCACACCACCTCCACCGGCCTCGCCCTGACCGGCCTCGATCTCACCGGCGCCGCCTCGCGCGAGGACGCGCTGGCACTGGTACGGGAGTTCGCCGCCGCCCGGCCGGGCGACCGGGTCCTGCTCGGCCACGGCTGGGACGCGGCCCGCTGGGCCGACGGCCGTCCGCCGACGCGCACCGAGCTCGACGCGGCGTCCGGTGGCCGCCCGCTCTACCTCAGCCGGATCGACGTCCACTCCGCGGTCGTCACCTCGGCCCTGCTCGACCTGGTCCCCGGTGGGGTCACCCGCACGGACGCCCCGCTGACCGCCGACGCCCACCACGCGGTGCGCGCCGCGGCGCTCGCCGCCGTCACCACCGCCCAGCGCACCGAGGCGCAGCGCGCCGCGCTCGCCCGTGCCGCCGCTCTGGGGATCGGCACCGTCCACGAGTGCGCGGGCCCGGAGATCTCCTCCGAGGGCGACTTCACCGGCCTGCTGCGGCTGGCCGCCGAGGAGTCCGGGCCGCGCGTCCTCGGCTACTGGGCCGAGCGGGACGCGGACCGCGCCCGGGAACTGGGTGCGATCGGGGCCGCCGGCGATCTCTTCGTGGACGGCGCCCTGGGCTCGCACACCGCCTGCCTGCACCGCCCGTACGCCGACGCCGACCACACCGGCACCGCCTACCTGGACGCCGACGACGTCGCCGCACACGTCCTGGCCTGCACCGAGGGAGGCCTCCAGGCGGGCTTCCACGCCATCGGCGATGCCGCGGTCACCCGGGTGGTCGAGGGTGTGCGCGCCGCCGCCGAGAAGGCCGGCCTGGCCCGGATCCGTGCCGCCCGCCATCGCGTGGAGCACGCCGAGATGCTCACCCCCGAGACCATCGCCGCCTTCGCCGAACTCGGCCTGACCGCCTCCGTGCAGCCCGCCTTCGACGCGCTGTGGGGCGGCGAGGAAGGCATGTACGCCCGGCGGCTCGGTGCGGAGCGGGCCCGTACCCTCAACCCCTACGCCGCCCTGCTGCGCGCCGGTGTGCCGCTCGCCTTCGGCTCCGACAGCCCGGTCACCCCTCTCGACCCGTGGGGCACCGTCCGGGCCGCCGCGTTCCACCGGACACCGGAGCACCGCGTCTCCGTGCGCGCCGCGTTCACCGCGCACACCCGCGGCGGCTGGCGCGCGGTCGGCCGCGACGACGCGGGAGTGCTGGTGCCGGGCGCGCCCGCCGACTATGCGGTGTGGCGCACCGGCGAACTGGTGGTCCAGGCCCCCGACGACCGGGTGGCGCGCTGGTCGACCGACCCCCGCTCCGGCACCCCGGGCCTGCCGGATCTCTCCCCGGGCGGGGAGCTGCCGGTCTGCCTGCGCACCGTGGTCGGCGGACGGACGATCTTCGTACGGCCGGGCGAGTGATCCACACGTCCGACGGGGCGACGATCTTCTGCGCCGGCTGTGTCGCACCACCTGCGCGTCCTCGCCGCTGACCAGGGCTTTGATTCAAGAGCCGCAGGTCAAACGGCTGTTGACAGGCGGCGGCCGAGGGCCGGTAGGTTCGGCCGAGTCCACCACCGGACGCCCGACCGGGGAACCTCCGCGCACCGTCGCGGCGCCGCTGGGTCAGGGACGGTGTGCCGCACCGGGGCACCGTCACTGGGAGCCAGGCTCAGCGCTCGCGCCGTGGCAGGGGAATGTTCCGGCCGGTCGGGAGGTGTGACCCGGGTGGGGCCCGGGCGCTCAGTAGACAACGGCTCTCGGTCGATCCGCAGCCAGCGGGTCCCAGGTCGGCCCGAAGGGCGCCGGGCCCCCATCCGCAGAGCACAGCGCCCACGGTCCGGGGCCCGGTGGTCCGGAGCCCGGTGGTCCGAAAACAGCACGCCTACCCACGTCTCGCGGAACCGACACCACCTTTCGTACGTCCCGTCACGTCATCGCAGGCCGCGGCCACTATGGTGGACCCCTGCGGATGGAAGCGAAGGGGCAGCAGTGAACGACGGCGACGGGACGCGCGCGGCATCGGGCCAGGAGAGACGGTTCGGTCCGCTCGGCACGGCCCTGGTGATCATCCCGACCTACAACGAGGCCGAGAACATCAAGGCGATCGTCGGCCGGGTGCGCAAGGCCGTCCCGGACGCGCACGTGCTCGTCGCCGACGACAACAGCCCGGACGGCACCGGCAAGCTCGCCGACGAACTGTCCGCCGAGGACGACCACGTCCATGTGCTGCACCGCAAGGGCAAGGAGGGTCTCGGCGCCGCCTATCTCGCGGGCTTCCGCTGGGGTCTGGAGCGCGACTACGGCGTGCTGATCGAGATGGACGCCGACGGCTCCCACCAGCCCGAGGAACTGCCCCGGCTGCTCACCGCGCTCAAGGGCGCCGACCTCGTCCTCGGCTCCCGCTGGGTGCCCGGCGGCCGGGTGGTCAACTGGCCCCGGTCCCGCGAGTTCATCTCCCGCGGCGGCAGCCTCTATTCGCGCCTCGCCCTGGACCTCCCGCTGCGCGACATCACGGGCGGCTACCGCGCCTTCCGCCGGGAGACGCTGCTGGGCCTGGGCCTGACCGAGGTCGCCTCCCAGGGCTACTGCTTCCAGGTGGATCTCGCGCGCCGCGCGGTCAAGGCCGGCTACCACGTCGTCGAGGTGCCCATCACCTTCGTCGAGCGCGAGCTCGGCGACTCCAAGATGAGCCGGGACATCCTCGTCGAGGCGCTGTGGCGGGTCACGGCCTGGGGCGTGGGGGAGCGGGTCGGCAAGATCCTCGACCGGGACCGGCCCGAGAGGTCCGACCGGCCCGGTCGGCCTGAACGATCCGAGCGGCCCGAGCGGCAGGCCGGGCCCGCCGACGCCGCGCAGCAGCCTCCGCGGCAGCCGGAGAAGCCTTGATCCCTCGCCGGTCCCGGACCGGCCCGGGGCCAGGCACACTGGGAACATGACGACTGGAGCTCAGACCCCCAGGAATCCCGCCCGGCCCCGGCGCTCCCGGCTGCGCACCTTCCTGCCACTGGGCGTCGCCGCCTGGCTGGTGCTGGAGATCTGGCTGCTGACGGTGGTCGCGGCGCAGACCAGCGGACTCGTGGTCCTCCTGATCCTGCTGGCCGGGCTGGTCCTCGGCTCCGTGGTCATCAAGCGGGCCGGGCGCCGCGCCTTCCGCAGCCTCACCGAGACCCTGCAACAGCAGCAGTCGACCGGCGTGCCCGTGGCCCGTCCCGGCAGCGAGGGCAACGGCCTGACGATGCTCGGCGGTCTGCTGCTGATCATCCCCGGCCTGATATCGGACGCGCTGGGCCTGCTCCTCCTGCTGCCGCCGGTCCAGAAGACGGTGAGCCGCACGGCGCAGCGCACCGTGGAGCGCAAGCTCCGCCAGGCCGGCCCGGGCGGCCTGGGCGACGCCTACCGTCAGGCCAGGATGCACCGCCCCGACGGCAAGGTGGTCCAGGGCGAGGTCATCCGGGACCAGGACTCCGGGGACGCTCCGCAGGACCCGCGCCCGCCCCTGACGCACTGAGCGCGCGGGAACCCCGGACGCGCGGGAACCCGGGACGCGCGGGAACCCGGGACGCGTCGTGCTCCGGTGCGGGCGCGCAGGTCGGCCGGGAGTGCGCATGCCTCACGTGCACGCATGACAAGACCGCGGGCGCCGTACCTGACGTACGGCGCCCGCGGTCACTGACGTGCGCTGAAACCTCGCCCAGGCCCCGCAGGGACTACGCGGACTTCCGGCTGTCCCGCGGATGCACCGCGATGTTCATCGCGCCGGAGCGCAGAACGGCCAGCCGCTCCTCGAGGACCTCTTCGAGCTCCTCGCGGGTGCGCCGCTCCATCAGCATGTCCCAGTGCGTACGCGCAGGCTTGCCCTTCTTCTCCTCCGGACCGTCGCCGTCCACCAGGAGTGCCTGGGCCCCGCAGACCTTGCACTCCCACTCCGGCGGGATCTCCGCCTCTACGGAGAAGGGCATCTCGAACCGGTGCCCCTTCTCGCATGCGTACTCCACGGCCTGGCGCGGGGCCAGGTCGATGCCGCGGTCCGTCTCGTAGCTGGTCACCACGAGGCGCGTGCCGCGAAGAGCTCGCTCACTCATGAATCGTGCCTCCCGGGCTTGTCGCCCACAGGACAGGTGTCGCTGTCGTCGTCATCCGGTCAACGTCCGGTCGGCGGTAAAGATTCCCGTCCCGAGTCCCGTTCCGGGCCATGTGTCGCCGTCGTAGCCGCAGCCTTTGTCAACCAGTGCAGTACCCACAGGCGTCCGGTTTGTCACATCTACTAGGAGATGTCACCCAACGCTTCGGCACCTTTGACGCGCAGTAACGGTACGCCTGGCAGGCCAAACGCGTACACTACAGCCCTTTCGCGCAGAGTGCTAAATCTTCTCCGGCACCGGATTGCCCGCGTCGCCGATCGCGCGCCGCACCGGCACCCGGGCGAGCAGCACGAAACCGAGCGCGAAGAACGCCACCAGCGAGATGATCGCGTCCCGGTAGCTTCCGGTCAGCTGGTAGGTGAGCCCGAACAGCAGCGGGCCCAGCCAGCTCATGCCGCGGTCGCTCAGCTCGTACGCGGAGAAGTACTCGGCCTCCTTGCCGGGCGGGACGAGATGCGAGAACAGCGAGCGGGACAGGGCCTGGCTGCCGCCGAGGACCAGCCCGATCGAGGCGGCCAGCACGAAGAACCACACCGGCGCCCCGGCCGGCAGGAAGTACCCGGCCGCCAGGGTGAGGGTCCAGGCGGCCAGCGAACCCAGGATGGTGCGCTTCGCCCCGTAGGTCCGGGCCAGCCGGCCGAGCAGCAGCGCGCCCGCCACCGCCAGCACCTGCACCAGCAGCACTGCCGTGATCAGCGTGGACTGCCCCAGCCCCAGTTCCTCGGAGCCGTACACCGAGGCCTGGGAGATCACCGTCTGGATGCCGTCGTTGTAGATCAGGTACGCCAGCAGGAAGGCCAGCGTCAGCGGGTGGCGGCGCATGTCGCGGATGGTCGCCGCGAGCTGCCGCCAGCCGGGCGCGGTGGCCGCCGCCCCCCGCGCGGGGGCCCGTCGGTCGCGCAGCCGGCGCAGCGGTACCAGGGCGAACAGGCCCCACCAGAGTCCGGCCGAGGCCAGGCAGATGCGGACCGCGGCGCTCTCCGTCAGCCCGAAGGAGTCGTGGGCGGTGTAGAGGACCAGGTTGGCCACCAGCATCAGGGCGCCGGCCGCGTAGCCGAACGCCCAGCCGCGGGAGGAGACCGCGTCGCGTTCCTCGGGTGTGGCGATCTGCGGCAGATAGGAGTTGTAGAGCATCATCGCCACCGACTGCGCCGCGTTGGCCACGATCAGCAGGAACCCGCCGAGCAGATAGCGGTCGCCGTCCAGGAGGAACATGCCGGTCGTGGCGGCGGCCCCGGTGTACGCGGCGGCGGCGAGCAGCGGCTTCTTGCGGCCCGTGCGGTCGGCGGCGGCTCCCACCAGGGGCATCGCCAGCACGGCCACGATCACCGACAGGGACACCGAGTACGCGAAGAACGACCCGGCGCGCACCGGGATGCCCAGCGGATGGACAAATCCGTCCGCGTCGGCCGCCGACTTGGCGACCGCCGTCAGATAGGGCCCCAGGAACACGGTGAGCACGCTCGTCGAATAGACCGAGCATGCCCAGTCGTAGAAGTACCAGCCGCGCTGCTCGCGCCGCCGCTCGGCGGCGGCGCCGTCCCCCGCGTCCCGCCGCACGGTGCCGATGCCCACCCTGCGCCCTCGCTTCCCCGTGAACGCGCGACGTCCCCGGGCCCGGGCCCCGGGTCAGACCCAGACGCCCCGGTCCTCCATGACCTTGCGCAACGTGTCGATGTGATCGGTCATGATGCCATCCACGCCCAGGTCCAGGAGCCGGTGCATCCGGTCCGGGTCGTTCACGGTCCACACGTGGACCTGCAGCCCGCGCGCGTGGGCGGTGCGGACGAAGCGGTGGTCCACCACCTGGATGCCCGACTGCGTCTCCGGCACCTGCGCGGCCACCGCCGAGCGGCGCAGCGCGGCCGGCACCCCCCAGGAGCGCAGCCGCAGATTGAGCACGCCCCGGGTGCCGTACGAGGTGGCCAGTCGTGGCCCGGCCAGCCGCTGGGCACGGACCACGCGGGCCTCGGAGAACGAGCCGAGGCAGATCCGGTCCCAGGTGTCCGTCCGCTCGATCAGCTCCAGGAAGGGCAGCAGTGCGGGCTCCGCCTTGACGTCGACGTTCCAGCGGACCTCGGGGAAGGCCTCCAGCAGATCCTCGAAGAGGGGTACCGGCTCCACGCCGGCCACGCGCGCGTGCCGCACGTCCGCCCAGCGCAGGTCGGCGATTCGGCCAGCGCCGTCCGTCATCCGGTCCAGCGTCGCGTCGTGGAAGGCGACGAGCCTGCCGTCCCGGGTCGCGTGGACGTCGGTCTCGATGTACCGGTATCCCGCCTCGACCGCCCGTCGGAACTGGCGCAGTGTGTTCTCCAGGCCGTCGGCGTCCCCGCCCCGGTGGGCGAAGGGGATGGGTCCGGGGTGGTCGAGGTAGGGGTGGCGTATCCGCGTGGTCACCTGCGCAGTATCGCGCGCCGGGGTTGCCCCGCGGCAACCACCGTGCTGCCGCCGGATGCCGCGGGGACGGCGAACACCCGCAGGAACGCCTGTGCGAGCGGGCCGATCGACACGGCGTACAGCAGGGTGCCCGCTCCGACCGTGCCGCCGAGGACGAAGCCCGTGGCCACGACGGTGATCTCGATGGCGGTGCGCACCAGGCGCACCGACACACCGGTGCTCCGGTGCAGTCCCGTCATCAGCCCGTCGCGCGGACCCGGCCCGAACCGCGCGGCGATGTACAGACCGGTCGCCGCCCCGTTGAGGACGATTCCCGCCGTCATCAGCAGCACCCTCGCCGGCAGCGCGTGGACGTCGGGCACCACGGCCAGCGTCGCGTCCATCGCGGCGCCGATCACCAGGACGTTGGAGACCGTGCCGAGACCCGGCCGCTGGCGCAGCGGGATCCACAGCAGCAGCACGGCGGCACCGACGAGCGTGAGCACCAGGCCCATCGACAGTCCGGTCAGCTCCGCAAGGCCCTGGTGCAGCACGTTCCAGGGCTCCAGTCCGAGTCCCGAGCGGACCAGCAGCGCCGAACTCGCCCCGTACAGCGCCAGACCGCCGTAGAGCTGGGTCAGCCGCCGGACGAGATGCCGTCCGGTACGGCGTCGGGTGTGGCTGGTCTGCTCGGACACGACGGGCCCCCCTGAGGTGGTGGTAGTGACTGGTGGCAGCGGCCGGTGGTGGGCGGCTGGTGGCAGTGGCCTGATGCATGACACCCTGTGGCAGGGAAGGAAACGCCATCCATGGCCAATCCGGGGAAGGTGGACTGATTTACGTGGTGCAGTGGACCTCTGCCGTGGGGGCCGCGCAGCTCGCGCGGCTGCTCGGCTCGCAGCAGGACCGCCCGGCCGGCCCCGGCACCCGCCGTCCGCCCGCCTACCGCGCACTCGCCGACGGCATCCGCCTGCTGGTGCTGGAGGGGCGGGTACCGGTCGCCGCCCGGCTGCCCGCCGAGCGCGAGCTGGCGCTCTCGCTGTCCGTCAGCCGCACCACCGTCGCCGCCGCCTACGAGGCGCTGCGCACCGAGGGCTTCCTGGAGTCCCGGCGCGGCGCCGGGAGCTGGACCGCCGTACCCGCCGGCAACCCGCTGCCGGCCCGCGGCCTGGAGCCGCTGCCGCCCGAGGCGCTCGGCTCGATGATCGACCTCGGCTGCGCGGCGCTGCCCGCCCCCGAGCCATGGCTGACCCGCGCGGTCCAGGGCGCCCTGGAGGAACTGCCGCCCTACGCCCACACACACGGCGACTACCCGGCCGGGCTCCCCGCCCTGCGCGCCATGATCGCCGACCGCTACTCCGCGCGCGGCATCCCGACCATGCCCGAGCAGATCATGGTGACCACGGGGGCCATGGGCGCGATCGACGCCATCTGTCATCTGTTCGCGGGCCGGGGCGAGCGCATCGCCGTGGAGTCACCGTCGTACGCCAACATCCTCCAGCTGATGCGCGAGGCCGGGGCCCGGCTGGTGCCGGTCGCGATGGCCGAGGGACTGTCCGGCTGGGACATGGAACGCTGGCGGCAGGTCCTGCGCGAGGCCGCGCCGCGGATCGCCTATGTCGTGGCCGACTTCCACAACCCCACCGGAGCACTCGCCGGCGAGGACCAGCGGCGCCGACTGGTGGACGCCGCGCGCTCGGCGGGGACCGTGCTGGTGGCCGACGAGACGATGAGCGAGCTGTGGCTGGACGAGGACGTCCGGATGCCCCGCCCCGTGTGCGCCTTCGACCCGGCCGGGTCGACCGTCGTCACCGTCGGCTCGGCCAGCAAGGCCTTCTGGGCCGGGATGCGCATCGGCTGGGTGCGGGCCGCGCCCGACGTGATCCGCAGCCTGGTCGCCGCGCGCGCGTACGCCGACCTGGGCACCCCCGTTCTGGAACAGCTCGCGGTGAACTGGCTGTTCGGCACCGGCGGCTGGGAGCAGGCGGTGGCGGTGCGCCGGGCCCAGGCCCGGGAGAACCGTGATGCGCTGGTGGCGGCGGTCCGGCGGGAGCTGCCCGGATGGGAGTTCGAGGTGCCGGGCGGCGGGCTGACCCTGTGGGTGCGCAGCGGAGGTCTGTCGGGCTCGCGGCTGGCCGAGGCGGGGGAGCGCGTGGGCGTGCGGGTGCCGTCCGGGCCGAGGTTCGGCGTCGACGGCGCCTTCGAGGGCTATGTGCGGCTGCCGTTCACGGTCGCGGGCGCGGTCGCGGACGAGGCGGCGGTGCGGCTGGCGGCGGCGGCCCGGCTGGTGGAGACCGGGGGTGTCGGCGGTCCGGGCACGGAGCCGCCGCGGACCTTCGTGGCGTGAGCGCGCGGGGTGATGACCGCCCGGGTGCGCGACCGAGGGTGACGCGAGCGCGCGTGCCGTGATCCCGCGTGCCGTGGGCGGGCCCGGTGCGGGTGTGCGGCTGTGCCCCGGTGTGGGTGTGCGGGTGCGGCTGGTGTGCTTGGGCGGGTGCGGTGTGGGTCTGCCGGCTGCCCCGCGCCCCGCCGACGGATGCGGCATGGGCCTGAGGCCTGTCCGTCCCCCAGGGGCCTTGCCCGTGCCGGCACGGCCGTCGGCCGCGGTGCCGCGGGTGACGCCCACCGCGCGGCGCCTGAGCGAGCCCCCTCATGCCGACGGCGGGAGGGGGCGGAGGGGGGGGCAGGGGAGTGGCCAAGCGGGTCGGGCGAAGTCCGCTGCGGTTCGGCAGCGCCCTGAAGGGGCTCGGGGGACTGCGCGACCGGCCACGATGGGACCGCGGACGAGCGACGGCATGGCGCGGCACGTCCAGCGGAGCCCTCAGTGCTTGGTGAGGGTCGGAACGGCGCTGTCCGGCTGCGGCTGCGGCTGCGGCTCCCACTTCGCCGAAACCGGCACCGAGGGCTCCGGGCAGGTCTCCGGCGGTGTCCCTGCCCCGCCTGCCGCCTGCGGACGGGGGGACACGGCCACGGCCCCTGCCGGGCCGGTGGCGGAGTCGGAGGGCACCGGCTCCGGCTCGGCGTGGTCCGCCGCCGGATCCGGCCCGCCGCCCGGTCCGTCCGGGACCTGCTCGCCGTCCGCCGGTGTGGTGCGCGGCGGTAGCAGGGCCAGCACCGCCTGGCGGTGGGCGTCACTCGTGGCGTCGTCGTACGGGTCGGGGGTGGCCGGGACCTGGATGCGGTGCACGGCACCCGTCCCCAGGCGGGCGTAACCGCGGCCGGGCGGGACCTGGTCGACGGGGGTGGTGTGCGGGGGAGCTCCGAGTGCGGCGGCCAGCTGGTCCGCGGTGGCGGGCCCGAGGACGACACGCGCGCGTGTGTGCTGCCGTACCGCGTCCCCGAGGGCGTCGACGCAGTCCAGCTGGTCGGCCACGACCACCGTCACCTGTGCGGCGCGGCCGTGCCGCAGCGGGACCTGGAGCAGGGACTGCGGGTCCCGGCGCTCCTCGGCGGCAGCCAGGTGGGCGAAGGCGCTCGGCCGGTCCAGCAGGATCCACAGCGGACGCCTGGTGTCCTCCGGCGGCGGGTGGCCCTCCTGCCGGGCCCGGTTGAGGGAGATCAGCCGCCGCTCCGTCTCCTGGGCCGCCCACTCCAGGCTCGCCAGCGCCCCGGAGAGGCCGCACTCGACGGCCAGCACGCCGTCCCGCCCGGTCAGACAGGCGTACTCGCCGGTGCCGCCGCCGTCGACGATCACCAGGTCGCCGCCGTGGTGCAGGGCCTGCAGGGCGATGGAGCGCAGCAGTGTGGAGGTGCCGGTGCCCGGCTGGCCCAGGGCCAGCAGATGCGGCTCGGTGGAGCGCACGCCGGTGCGCCACACGACCGGCGGCACGTCCCGCCGCTCCTCGCCGTGGGTGAGCGGGAGCGTGCGCTGCACCCGGGTGGGGTCGGTGAATCCCAGGACCGTCTCGCCGGGCGCGGTGACGAAGCGCTGGGCGGCGAGGTCGGCGGGCAGTGGCGCGAGGACGGTGACGGTGAGGTGGTTGGCCTCCTCGTCCCAGGCGTAGTGGTACTCGCGGCTCCGGCCGGCCTTGGCCGTCAGCAGGTGCTCGATCCGGGTACGTGCCTCGGCCTCGCCGTCGGTGAAGTAGGCCGGATAGCGGATCACCAGGTGGGAGAACCTGCCCGAGTCGTCGAACTCGTACGCCGGGAACGCCTTCTGCCAGCTGCCGCCGTGGACGTAGAGCGGGTCGGGGTCGTCCGGGATCGAGAAGTACGGGACCAGCGCCTCGTACAGCGAGGTCAGGCGCGTGGTCTGCGCGTCGTCGGGGCCGTCGGGCGCCGGTGGGGTGCGGTCCCGGCCCTGCCAGGCCGCCGCCGCCATCAGGGCGATGGCGGCCAGCAGCGGACCGTACGGCATCAGGGCCACCACCAGGACCACCGAGGCCACCAGGAACAGCAGCGCACCGCGTCGGTCCTTGGGTGTGTCGGTCCACCTGCGCCGCGCGGCCGTGGCCAGCCGGCGCAGGCCGCGGGCGATCGTGATCAGCGGCTGGAGGACGTCGGTGGCGCTGTCCGCCGCCGTCCGGGCCAGCTCCCGGCTCCGGGCGAGCTGTGCGCCGCCGTTGCTCAGAATGCGGGGGAGGGGGCGCCGGGCCACTGCTGCCTCCTGGGAGTGCGTGCGGGGGAGGGGGCGGCGGTCAGAACTTGATTCCGCCGAGGAGGCTCGCCAGGCTCTCGCCGCCCGCTCTGATGCTCGGGGCGATGGCCGTGCTCGCCAGATAGAAGCCGAACAGCATCGCCACCACGGCGTGCGACACCTTCAGGCCGTCCTTGCGGCAGAAGATGAAGAGGACGATGCCGAGCAGGACCACGCATGAGATCGGGAGGATCATGTGAGTTCTCCTGGGTGTGGGGACAGTCACCATGAGTACTTCCAGGCTCACAGGATGTATCCATACGATAAAAGGTGCAACTGAGTGGAATTCGGTGGATTTCGTCCGCGTGACACGGGGTTCAGCCGTTCGGCCGGGCCGAGAGGTTGCGCCCGGCCGCGTCTGTGGCGATCTTTACCTCCGGCACATCGGGTCATGTGCCGCATGAGCCAGTACTCTGGCGATTCACCCGTACGGACGCACCGCTCGCGGCCGTACGCACAGGAGATCCCGACGTTCGTACGTCAGCAGTGAGAGGCGGTCCGGCCGATGAGTGAAGCCCCCGACCCCGAGGTCGTGGAGCTGGCCACCAAGATCTTCGATCTGGCCCGGCAGGGGCAGACCGAGGCGCTGGTGGCCTACGTCGACGCCGGCGTCCCGGCGGACCTCACCAACGACCGCGGCGACTCCCTGGTGATGCTCGCCGCCTACCACGGCCACGCCCCGGCGGTGCGCGCCCTGCTGGCGCGCGGCGCCGACGCCGACCGCGTCAACGACCGCGGCCAGACCCCGCTCGCCGGGGCGGTCTTCAAGGGTGAGACGGAAGTGATCAAGGCCCTTGTGGAGGGTGGCGCCGACCCGTCCGCGGGCACGCCGTCGGCCGTCGACACCGCCCGGATGTTCGGCCGCGCGGAATTGCTCGAACTCTTCGGCGAGCAGTGAGGCGGGACCCGGTCCAGCCCTTCTGACCAGGGAAGACAACGAAAACGGGGGAGGCGGTACGGGGCCGCCGAAATTTCGGTCGCGGCAGCGGTGACCACCGGGTCATCATGACGACGTGGTTCACGGACGTGATGGCTGGGCAGGTGTTGCCGCACCGCGCGGGCCGTGACACGGCCCGCAAGGGCCACCGACGAGAGGCAGAGGAAGATGGTCTACAGCAAGCAGCAGAGGGCGGGCGCTCCGACGTGTTGTCGCGCGGCCAGGTAACGCGGTTCCCCGGTTGCGTCGACGCTTGATGTGAGGCTGTTTCCCATGTTCGATCCGGTCATAGCGCCCAGCGGTACCCTCCTCGGCCTGCTCCAGCGGGGTCGTGGCGACGGCACCCTGCACGCGCTCACCGCCCCGCGCCCGGAGGCGCTCGCGGCCCTGAACCACTGTGTGCTGCGCGACCCCCGGCACGACTGGCAGGTGGAGAACCGCTCCCTCTACTACGCCCGCCTGTACCTCGACCTCAACGGTGAGCTCGACGCCGTCGAGTCGCACCTCTTCGACGCCGAGGACATCCTCGACACCGACGAGTCACGCACCGGGCTCGCCCTCGCCGTCCTCGGCCACCTCGCCTCCTACGGCAGGCGGGACGCCCTGGAGCTGCTGCGCCGGTACGCCGCCCGGGGCAGCAACTGGGCCTGGGCCCTGGACGAACTGGCGCTGCGCGACGACGACGCCGGGCTGCGCGCCCTGGCCGCCCCCGTCCTGGCACGCTTCCCGCACGACCCCGAGGGCGAGTCCGAGCTGGCCGCCGCGGTCCGCGACGCGTTCGAGCCCCGGCCCTGGCGCCTGTGGGCCGAGGATCCGCGGACATCGATCGCCACGCGCGTGCGTGCCGCCCAGGAGGCCGGCTGCTTCGACCGCTGGCAGCGGCAGCTGAGCCCCACCGGCCCCCGGCCCGGGTGGAGCGTCCGGGCCGTTCTGGAGTGGGCCCAGCAGGGCCTGGACCGCGGCACCCCCCTGCACGTCCCGGCCGCCCGATGCCTCACCGCCGTCGCCGGCCCCGAGGACCGTCCCGAGATCGTCCGGGCCGCCCGCTCCGGCACCGACGGCGCCCGCTGCACCGCCCTGCGGTATCTGGCCGGCGGCCACGATCCCGAAGCCCTCGGCCTCATCGAGGACGCGGTCACCACCGGCTCGGCGGTCGTGGCGGAGGCCGCCGTCGACGCCTTCGAACGCATGCGCAGTGTCGCCGCCGTCGACCGGGCCCGCGGCTGGGCCCACCGGCCCGACGCACTCGGCGCCGCCGCCGGACGGGTGCTCGCCTGCCGGGGCGGGGCCCGCGACCGGGACCTCGTCCTCGCCGCGCTGCGCGAGGCGGTGCGCGGTGAAGGCCCCGACGCCCCCACCCTGTGGACCCTCGTCGACGGTGCCGGACGGCTCGGCATCGCCTGCGCCGCCCCCGTACTGCGCCATGTCTACCGCGAGACCGCCTCCTCCCACCTGCGGGGCCGGGCCGCCCGCGCGCTCGCCGCCACCGACCCCTCCTTCGCCGCAGGCTTCGCCGTCGAGTGCCTGTGGGACTGCGAGGAGTCCACCCGGGAGATCGCCGCCCGGCACGCAGAGACCGGTGACAACCGCGTCGTCGAACGGCTGCGCAGACTCGCCGCGGACCCCGCCGAGGAGGCCGAGGTGCAGACGGCCGTACGGAGCCGGTTCGGGCCGGACGCGCCCGCCGTGTGAGCCGGCGTACCACCCGCCGTGCCCCCGGGTACGCGCGCGCGAGCCCCCACCGGATGAACGCGGCATGACCCGCGGGTCAGGTGTGCATGGACGCCGCCCGACCTGCTCGGGTGTGCAGCGCAACGCTCACGGGCCGTTCCTCGGCCGGAAAGATCCACTTTGACGCGGGCACGTCCAGCCCGGCGACAACACCGGTATGCGTGTCGTCATCGTGACCGAATCCTTTCCCCCCGATGTGAACGGCGTGGCCCACTGCGCGCTCCAGACCGCCCGGCACCTCGTCGACCGCGGTCACGAGCCCGTCGTGGTCGCTCCGGCCCCCGCTCCGGTGAACAAGGGCGACGCACTCGCGCCGTGCCCCGTCGTGCACGTCCCCTCCCTCCCGCTCCCCGGCTACCCGCAGGTCCGCGTCGCCCTCCCCAGCCGGCGCCTCGCCGCGACGATCGCCGAGCACCGGGCCGACGTCGTCCACCTGGCCAGCCCCTTCGTCCTCGGCGTGCGCGGGATGGCCGCCGCCGCCCGGCTCGGCGTCCCCGCCGTCGCCGTCTACCAGACCGACCTGGCCGGATACGCCCGCACCTACATGGGCGCCGGCGAGGCTGCGGCCTGGCGCCGCATCCGCTCCGTGCACTCCGCCGCCGACCTCACCCTCGCACCGTCCAGCGCCTCCCGGAGCGATCTGGAGGCGCACGGCGTGCCCAGGGTCCGGCTCTGGCCGCGTGGAGTGGACACCGTGCGCTTCCGGCCCGACCTGCGGGACGACGCGCTGCGCCGGGAGCTCGCCCCGAACGGCGAACTGATCGTCGGCTACGTCGGGCGGCTCGCCCCCGAGAAGCAGATCGAGCTGCTGGCCGAAACCTGTGCCCTGGACGGTGTGCGCCTCGTGATCGTCGGCGACGGGCCGAGCCGGGCCGGCCTGGAGCAGGAACTGCCGGGTGCGGTCTTCCTGGGCCGCCGCACCGGCGACGACCTGGCCCGGGTCTTCGCCTCACTGGACGTCTTCGCCCACACCGGCCCCTTCGAGACGTTCTGCCAGACCGTGCAGGAGGCCATGGCCAGCGGCGTGCCCGTGGTCGCACCCGCCGTCGGCGGCCCGCTGGACCTGGTCGACCACGGCCGCACCGGGCTGCTGGTGCCGCCGCGCGACGCCACCGCGGTAGGCGACGCCGTGCGGGCGCTCGCCGCCGACCCCGCGCTGCGCACCGCCTACGGCGCCGCCGGGCGGGCCACGGTCGAGGGGCGCACCTGGGCCGCCGTCGGCGACCGGCTGATCGGTCACTACGCCGACGTCCTCGCCGCGCGGAAGGCGGTGCTGGCGGCATGAGCGGCGCGCTGCGGATCGTTCGGCTCGCCAACTTCGTCGCTCCCTCCTCCGGAGGACTGCGGACCGCGCTGCGCGAGCTCGGCAGGGGCTTCAAGGCGGCCGGACACGAACCCGCGCTCATCGTCCCGGGCGAGCGCGCGAGCGACCGGGAGACCGACCAGGGCCGGGTGATCACCCTGCCCGGTCCGGTGCTGCCCGGCACCGGCGGCTACCGCGTCCTGACCGACAGGCGACGGGTCGCCGCCCTGCTGGAAGAACTGGCGCCGGACCGGCTGGAGGTCTCCGACCGCACCACGCTGCGCTGGACCGGCAAGTGGGCCCGGCGCGCCCGGATCCCCGCGGTGATGGTCTCCCACGAGAGCGCCGACGGAGTGCTGCGCACCTGGGGCCTGTCCGAGAGGGCCGCCCGGCGCACGGCCGACTCCCTCAACATCCGTACCGCGCACACCTACGCGCGCGTGGTGTGCACCACCGAGTTCGCCGAGCGTGAGTTCGTCCGGATCGGCGTGCGCAACGTCGTGCGGGCCCCGCTCGGCGTCGACCTGACGGCGCGGCACCCGGCGCTGCGCGACGCGGCGGTACGGGCGCGGCACGCGCACGCCGGCGAGTCGCTCCTGGTGATGTGCTCCAGGCTGTCCGTGGAGAAGCGGCCCGGAACGGCGCTGGACGCGCTGGAGGCGCTGCGCCGGCGCGGACGGCGGGCGGTGCTGGCGGTGGCCGGGGACGGCCCGCTGCGCGCCCGACTGGAACAGCGGGCCGAGGAGCGCGGGCTCCCGGTCACCTTTCTCGGCCATGTGTCCGACCGCGGCATGCTGGGCACGCTGCAGGCGTCGGCCGACGTCTGCCTGGCGCCCGGGCCCGCCGAGACCTTCGGGCTGGCCGCGCTGGAGGCGATGGCGTGCGGGACGCCCGTGGTGGCCAGCGGGTCGTCCGCGCTGCCGGAGGTGATCGGCTCCGCGGGTGCCGTCGCCGCCGACCACGGGGAGGCGTTCGCGGACGCCGTGGAGCTGCTCCTGGACCGCCCGGAACGGGACCGGCGGGAGACCGCACGCGCGCGTGCGGAGTGCTTCGGCTGGGACTCCGCCGTCGCGGCGTTCCTCGCCGCACACGATGCGCCGACGGCCGCGCTCCCGGTGCCGCCGCCGGGCGCGGGCAGCGGCTCGGGCGGCGGCTCGGGCGTCGCCCCGGGCTCGCGACCGCGTCCCGCCGTGCCGGAGGGCGTGGCATGAGACGGCGGCGGTACGTGGCGCTCGGCGACTCGCTCACCGAGGGCGTGGGCGACCCCGTCGGCGACGGCTGGCGCGGCTGGGCGGCACTCCTCGCCACCGGGCTGGCGGAACAGCCCGGGCTGTCGGTGGAGTTCACCAACGTCGCGTCCAGCGGGGCGCAGACGCGGGACGTGCTGGAGGCGCAGCTGCCCGCCGCACTGGCGCTGCGACCGGACCTCGCGTCCGTGGTCGTCGGCGTCAACGACACCCTGCGGCGCACCTTCGACATCCACGCCGTCGCGGCCCGGCTGGACCAGGTGTACGGGGCGTTCCGCGCAGGCGGCACGGTCCTGCTCACGGCGTGTCTGCCCGACCCCGGCACCATGCTGGGGCTGCCGGGCGCGCTGGCCCGGCCGCTGGCCCGGCGGCAGCAGGCCGTCAACGCCGTGGTGCATGCGCTGTCCGACCGCCACGAGGCGCTCCACCTGCACGCGAGCGAGGGCGGCTGGGTCACGGACCGGGCCATGTGGAGCGCGGACCGGCTGCACCCCGGGGAACGGGGACACCGGCAGCTGGCCGGCCGGTTCCACACCCTGCTCGCCGAGCACGGGGTCGAGGTCGGCCCCGCCCCGTCGCCGGAACCGGAGTTCCCGGCCCCCACCAGGTCGGCGAGCCTGTGGTGGCTGGCCACCGCGGGCACCGGCTGGGTGGCCCGGCGCTGTACCGACCTGCTCCCGCAGCTGCTGAAGCTGGCCGCCGACGAACTGCGCCACCGCGCGCGCGGGACCAGCACCCGGCTCGACATTCGCACCACCGCCGCGGTGTCGGCGGCGCTGGCGGCGCTGGCGGCCACGGAACAGCCGGACGCGGCATAGCCGGTCACCGCCACCCCACCCCACCGCCACGGGCGCCGCAGCCGGACCGGGCGGGAGGGTCCCTGAGGTCCGCCCCGCGGCCCGGCCCGGCGGGGCGGACCTGGCTGCGAACCGCAAGCGCCGCCGACCGGGTGTGCCGACGGCCGGAGCACCGCCGGTCGGGAGCCCTCGTGGTGCCGCTCAGGCGTGGCCCGGCGCCTCGGAGCCGATGCGTGGGTGCGGTTGGGCGCGCCCGCCCGGGTGCAGCGCGGGGCTCGGTCGGGGTGGTGTGCGGTGTCCCGGGCCGGGCGTGGCCGGTCGGCGGTGACGGCGCGGTTGGTGGGTGGTGTGGTCGGCCGGTGTCTCACCGGGGGTCTGAGGTGCTGTCGGGTGGGGTGGGGTTCGTGTGGTCCGGGGGTGTGCGGTCGCGCGGGCCGGAGCCCGTCCGGTGAGGGGCCCGGCCGACCGTGCTACCCCGTAGGGCGGGTCAGCGCCCGCGTACCCGCACGAAGCGTACGGGTGTGCCGGGGACCGCCTGGGCGGCGGCCGGGAGGTCGGCGTGGCTGACGACTCCGATCACCGGGTAGCCGCCGGTGGTCGGGTGGTCGGCGAGGAACACCACCGGTCCGCCGTCCGGGGGCACCTGAACCGCGCCCAGCACCATGCCCTCGCTGGGGAGTTCGCCCGGCCGGGAGCGCGCCAGGGCGGGGCCCTCGGTCCGCAGCCCGATCCGGTTGCTGGCGGGCGACACCCGGTACGCGCGCGTGGTGAACGTCCGTACCGCCTCGGGCGTGAACCAGTCCTCGCGCGGGCCCGGAGTCACCCGCAGCACCAGCTCGGCCGGCGGAGCGGGCTGCGGAGCGGCGTCCACGCGCGTGTGCGGCACGCCCGGGCGCCCCAGCGGCAGCACCGTCCCGTCGGTGAGGGGCGGCGGGCCGAGACCGGACAGCAGGTCGGTGGAGCGGCTGCCGAGCACCGGCTCGACGGCGACACCGCCGGAGACGGCGACGTACGTACGTACCCCCCGGACCGCCCTGCCGACCGCCAGCAGCGCCCCGGCCGGCACCCGGACCGGCGCCGCCCACGGGACCGGACGACCGTCGACCGCCAGGGAGCAGGGTGCCCCGCCGACCGCCACGGTGACCGAGGACCGCGGGCGCAGCGCACAGCCGTCGAGGGTGGTCTCCAGCACCGCCGCCTCGGGCGGATTGCCGACCAGGCGGTTGACCAGCGCCGCCGCGGGCCCGTCGAGAGCGCCCGAGTGCGGTACGCCGAGGTGGGCGTGGCCCGGCCGGCCCCGGTCCTGCACGGTGGTCAGGGCCCCGGCCCGTACGACGGCGAGGGCACGGTCGCTCATGATGCCGCCACCGATCCGTCCTCCCTCACCGGCACGAACCGCACCCGGGTCCCCGGCGACAGCAGTGCCGCGGGCACGCGCGTGTGGTCCCACAGCACGGCGTCCGTGCTGCCGATCAGCTGCCAGCCGCCCGGTGACGACCGCGGGTACACGCCCGTGTAGGGCCCCGCCAGCGCCACCGAACCGGCCGGTACGGCCGTGCGCGGCGTCGCCCTGCGCGGCACGTCGTAGCGCGCGGGCAGGCCGGTCAGATAGCCGAATCCCGGCGCGAACCCGCAGAACGCCACCAGGAACTCCGTCCCCGCGTGGATCCGGGCCACCTCCCGCTCCGGCACACCCCAGTGGGCGGCGACGTCCGCCAGGTCCGGCCCGTCGTAGCGGACCGGGATCCGCACCAGGTCGCCCCCGCGCGGGGGCGACTCCGGGACCTCGGCGGCCGCCAGCTCGGACCCCAGCCGACCGGGGTCGGCCACTCCGTCGAGCAGTACGGTGCGCGCGGCCGGGACGATCTCGCGGGCGGTCAGCGAACCCTCGGCGCGGCGGCGCAGCAGCTCCGCGTGGAGAGCCTGCGCCTCGTCGCCCGAGGCCACCTCCACGAGCAGCGCGTCCTCGCCCACCGGCAGCACCCTCATGCGAAGGCCTCCACCGCGACCCCCGACGCCTCCAGCCGGTCCCGGACCCGCCGGGCCAGTTCCACGGCGCCGGGCGTGTCGCCGTGCACGCACAGGGACCGCGCGCGTACCTCGATGCGCGTCCCGGAGCGGGCGACCACCGTGCCGGAGGCCGCCAGGGCGACCGAGCGCTCCACGACCGCCTCGGGGTCGGCGACCACGGCGCCCTCCTGGCCGCGCGGCACCAGCGTGCCCCGGTCGGTGTAGGCCCGGTCGGCGAACGCCTCCGCGACCACGGGCAGCCCGGCCGCGCCGGCGTGTTCGAGGACCCGCGAGCCGGGCAGCCCGAGCACGGGCAGCTCGCCGCCCGCCAGAAGGACTCCCTCCACCACGGCACGGGCCTGCTCCGCGTCGTGCACCACGCGGTTGTACAGCGCGCCGTGCGGTTTGACGTACGCCACGCGCGTGCCCGCCGCGCGCGCGAACACCGCCAGCGCACCGATCTGGTACGCCACCTCGGCCGCCAGCTCCGCGGGCGGCACGTCCATCGCGCGGCGCCCGAACCCGGCCAGGTCCCGGTAGGAGACCTGCGCGCCGATCGTCACGCCCCGCTCGGCCGCCAGCTCGCACACCCGGCGCATCGTGGCCGGGTCCCCGGCGTGGAAGCCGCAGGCCACGTTGGCGCTGGTGACGACCGAGAGCAGGCCCGCGTCGTCGGTGAGCCGCCAGCGGCCGAATCCCTCGCCCAGGTCGGCGTTGAGGTCGATCGAGGTCATGTCTCCAGTGTCTCCGGTTCTCCGTGCCGTCAGGCACTTCCCGTACCCGTGCCCTCGGTGTTGCGCGGCCTCGTCCGGCCGCGGTGTCAGACCACGCGGTACTGCGCGTCCCGCGCATCGGTGACGAGCATCTGCCCCGGCGCGTGGGTGAGCGCGAACGGTGGGCGACTGGCCGTCACCGCCGCCTGCGGGGTCACCCCGCAGGCCCAGAACACCGGGATGTCGTCCGGTTCGGCGTCCACCGGGTCGCCGAAGTCCGGCCGGCCGAGATCGGCGATGCCGAGCACCGAGGGATCACCGCAGTGCACCGGGCTGCCGTGCACCGCGGGCAGCAGGCTGCTCTCGCGGATCGCCGCCGACAGATGCCGCGGCGGCACGGGCCGCATGGACACCACCATCGGCCCGTGCAGCCGCCCCGCCGGACGGCACGGCCGGCCGGTCACGTACATCGGCACGTTCCGGCCCTGCTCGACATGGCGCATCGGCACCCCGGCGGCGGTCAGCGCCCACTCGAAGGTGAAGCTGCAGCCGATCAGGAACGACACCAGATCGTCCCGCCAGTGGGTGCGCACATCCGTCGGCTCGTCGACCAGCTCGCCGTCCTGCCACACCCGGTAGCGTGGCAGATCGGTCCGCAGGTCTGCGCCGTCCGCGAGAGCGGTCGTCCACGCCCCGGCGTCCGTCACGTCCAGTACCGGGCACGGCTTGGGGTTACGGGTGCAGAACAGCAGCACGTCGTACGCCCAGTCGGCGGGCACCGCGAGCAGGTTGGCCTGGGTGTGGCCGGCCGCGACCCCGGCGGTGGAGCCGGTCAGCCCCTCCCGGAAGCGGGCACGGGCCGTGGCCGGCCGCCACGCGTGCGCGTGCCCGTAGCGCCGGCCGACCGGACGGTCCACGGCCGTACCGCATGTGCGGCTGCGCCCGGTCCCGCCGGTACCGGCTGCACCGGTCATGCCGTTCACGTCAGTTCCCTCCCGCGGGTCTCGGGCAGCCCCAGCAGCGCCAGCGCGGCTATGCCGTAGCCGATCGCGCCGAAGACCAGCGCGCCGCCCACGCCCCAGCTGTCGGCCAGGAAGCCGACCGTGGTCGGGAAGACGGCACCGACGGCGCGGCCGGTGTTGTACGTGAAGCCCTGACCCGTGCCGCGTACGGCCGTCGGGTACAGCTCGGACAGGTACGAGCCGAAGCCACTGAAGATCGCCGACATGCAGAACCCGAGCGGGAAACCGAGCACCAGGAGCAGCGAGTTGGCCCCGCTCGGGATGTTCGCGTACGCCAGGATGCAGATCCCCGACAGCAGTGCGAAGAGCCAGATGTTGCGCCGGCGGCCCAGCCGGTCGGTGAGATAGCCGCCGGTCAGATAGCCGATGAAGGCGCCGGAGATCAGGAAGGTCAGATAGCCGCCCGTGCCGACCACCGACAGCTCGCGCTCCGTCTTGAGGTACGTCGGCACCCAGGTGGCGAGGGTGTAGTAGCCGCCCTGGACGCCGGTCGAGAGCAGCACGGCGAAGAGCGTGACCCGCAGCAGCCCGGGCTCCCCGGCCCGGCCCGGGCGGAAGATCGCCGCGAAGGATCCCTTCCCGGCGCTCCTCCGACGCGCGGCGGCGGCCTCCGGGGCGTCCTGCACGCTGCGCCGGACCCACACCACGAGCAGCGCAGGCAGCGCACCGGTCCAGAACATGATCCGCCAGGCGAGGTCGTCGTCGGCCAGCGAGAACACCACGGTGTAGACGATCGCGGCCAGTGCCCAGCCCACGGCCCACGAGCTCTGGATCGCGCCGAGCGTGCGGCCCCGGTGCTTGGCGCTCGCGTACTCGGCGACCAGGATCGCGCCGACCGCCCACTCGCCGCCGAAGCCGAGGCCCTGCAGAGCCCGGAAAACCAGCAGCGTCTCGTAGTTGGGCGCGAAGCCGCAGGCCACCGTGAACACGGCGTACGTGATCACCGTGAGGAGCAGCGCCTTGACCCGGCCGATGCGGTCCGCCAGTACTCCCGCGAGGGCGCCGCCGACCGCGGAGACCACGAGGGTGACCGTGGTGAGCAGGCCGGTCTGGCCGCTGTCCAGACCGAAGTACGCGGCCAGTGCGACCATGCTCAGTGGCAGCGTGAAGTAGTCGTAGGAGTCGAGGGCGTAGCCGCCGAACGCGCCGCCGAAGGCACGGCGGCCCCGCGGACCGAGGGCGCGCAGCCAGCCCCACGCACCGTCGTCGGCGGCGCGTTCACCCGGGCCGGAGCCCGAGCCCGGGCCGGACCCGGCGTCGGTGGTCAGGGCCTGCGGTGGAGGGGTTGTGCTCATGGGCACCTCGCAGTGGGAGGACGGAGGGTGCGTACGGAGGAAACCGGTCCGCGCGGGAGCGAGCGGGTCGGCCGAGCGCCGCCGTGTCGAGCACCGTAGAGGATTGTTCAACGATCCCTCAATACCCATGTTGTTTCGTTCTGGTGTCTGCGCTTGAATTCCGGCATGGCAGAGCAGCTGACCGATCTCGCCGACGACCGTGCGCTCCTCGGGCGCACCAGTACCGCCGAGCGGGTGTCCGACATTCTCAGAAGCCGTATCGCCGAGGGGTTCTTCCCGCCCGGGACCCGACTTTCGGAGGACAGCATCGGCGGGGCGCTCGGCGTCTCCCGCAACACGCTGCGGGAGGCGTTCCGGCTGCTCACCCATGAGCGTCTGCTCGTCCACGAGCTGAACCGGGGGGTCTTCGTCCGGGTCCTGGCCGTCGAGGACGTCGAGGACATCTACCGCACCCGCGCCCTCGTCGAGTGCGCCGTCGTCCGCGGCCTCGGCGAGCCGCCGTACGGCCTCGACGGGCTCGACGGCGCCGTCCAGGAAGGGCTGCGGGCGGCCCGCGAGGATGACTGGAAGGGTGTGGGTACCGCCAACATCCACTTCCACCGGGAGCTGGTCGCCCTCGCCGGCAGCGAGCGCACGGACGAGGTGATGCGCAGCGTCTTCGCCGAACTCCGCCTCGCCTTCCACGTGGTGGACGACCCCCGCGCCCTGCACGAGCCCTACATCGCCCGCAACCGGGAGATCCTCAGGGCTCTTCGGGACGGCGACCGGGCGGAGGCCGAGCGGCTGCTCGCGGTCTATCTGCAGAACTCGCTGGAACGGGTGGTCGAGGTCTACCGGCGGCGGGTCGGAGAGGAGGACTGAGCCGGGGGCCCGCCCCCGCTCGGGTCGGGCGGCGGGCGACCGGCGGTCGGCCGGTCGGTCGAGTGCGGCTGGCCACGGGCGGTGCGTCTGCGCCGTTTGGGCCGATGTCAGAGTCAGGACCTAATCTGTGCACCGTGACTTCGCCTGCACCGACGGACAGCGTTCCGCCCCAGCTCAGCGCGGGGCCGCGGCCCGCCCCGGGCCCGGCCGCCGACGAGGGGCTGGCGCGGCGGCTGCGCGCGCTCGCCTGCACGGCGCCGTTGCACGACCTCGACGCCCGCAAGGCCAATCTCGCAGGGGAGTACTCGGTCTACGGCATGGCGGAGGTCGCGCTGGCCGCCATCGACCTCGTCACGCTGCACATGGACTTCGACACCGGCGCCGACCACGACCAGATCGTGGCCCGCCTCGTTCCGCGCATCGGCGCCCAGGCCCCGCGCCGCCCCGCCGCCGAGCACGAGCGGGTGGCCCGCTGGGTCCTGGAGAACCTGATCAACGTCGGCAGCGTCGACCGCGGGTTCCGCGCGGTCTACGGCACCTTCGGCCCGGACGGCAGTTATGTGCGCCGCGACTACGACTTCAAGCTGATCGAAGAGGTCCCCGGCCCCGGCGGCACGGTCTACCTGCGCACCACGGACGAGGCCGTCAACGTCCTGGTCGGCGCCCTCGACACCGACGTCACCAGCGCCCAGATCGCGGCCGAGGTCAAGCTGGAGGTGCTGATCAGCCGCGGCCGGCTCGCCGACGCCCAGCTCGCCGCCGAACAGGCCCGCTACCGCACCGTTCAGTACTCCGAGACCCTCCGCAAGGCCCTCGACGCCACCCGGCGCAACGTGCGCGCGGTGGACTGGCTCAACGCCGTCCCCGACATGATCACCGAGGCCCTCGACCACGTAGCCGACCGCTACCGCCACGAGAACGCGATCCTGACCAACATCCGCAAGGCGCGCGACGAGTCCGAGGACCCCGAGCACAAGCGCCGCGCGGCCGAGCTCGTCGACATCGTCAAGGACTGCATCCGCCGCCACACCCAGCTGCAGTCCCGGCTGCTGGAGGCCGGCCCCCTCTTCCGCGCCGAGCAGGACCGGCAGGCCTTCGCCACACCGCTCACCAGCTCGGGCATCGACCTCTACGGCCACCTCGTGGCGCCCGTCCTGCCGCTGCCCGCGGAGCGGGCGATCCGGGTCACCGACGCCTTCTTCGCCCGCGGCACCGGCCTGCGCACCCCGGCGTCCGTCCGGGTCGGCGACCTGGTCGACATACTGCTCACGCCACCCGTCGAGCGCGAACACCTGGGCGCCGAGATGCCGGAGCCCGACCTGATCGCCACACCCGCCGACAGCCGCTTCAGCGAGGAGCAGCTCGTGACGGCCATGGAGCTGCTCGACCTGCCGCACGACGCGCCCCGCCGACTCTCCGGGCTGCTCGCCGAGGCCCGCCGCCAGGACCCCGACCTGCCCTATCTGATCGCCCTGCTGGCCGTGCACGCGGCCAGCCCCCCGGTCGGCACCGCCTACCGGCAGGGCGAGCAGAAGCTGGTCTTCGCCGTGGACGACGGCACCGAGCTGGACGACCCCGAGTTCGGCGGCGCCGACCTCATCGTGGGCACCGCCCTGCTGGACGCCGCGGGCATGGCGGCCGACCGGACGGAGGCGGCGTGAGCACCCGCGGATCCGCAGCCGACGCCACCGGCAGGACCGACACCGGCACCAACACGACTGACACCGGCCCCGGGTCCACCGACACCGGGTTCTCCGGTACGGGGTTCACGGGTCCCGGGTCCATCGGCGCCGGGTTCACCGGCCCCGGGTCCATCGGTGCCGGGTCCATCGGTGCCGGGCCCACGGGTGCGGGCTTCATCGGCCCTGGGACCATCAACGCCGGATCCACCGACACCGGATCCACCGACACCAGATCCACCGGCACCAGGTCCGCCGGCACCGGGGCCACCCGCACGGGGACAACAGGCACCGGGGCCACCCGGACCGGGTCCATCAACCCCGGAGCAGCTGGCACCGGGATCACGGGCACCGGCGCGGCCAGCACCCGGATCACCAGCACCAGCACCAGCACCAGCGCCGGCGCAGCCAGCACCGGCACCACCGGCACTGCCTGCACCGGCACCGCCCCCACGAGCACCGGCACCACCAGCAGGTCTGACCGCAGCAAGGAGCATCGACCGTGACCGAGCACGTCGACCGGAGCGACCCGGAGACCGGCCCGGCCGCACCGGCCACCGCGGCCGTCACGCCCGCCGACGCCGCCGACGCGGCCCGGCTCGTCGCCTTCGGCCTGCAGCCCAAGCTGCTGCCCGCCCGCGACCAGGAGTACGCCGACCTGCTGCGCCGCTACCGCGAGGATCCCCCGTTCGCCCGGCTCGCGGACGCCGTGGCCGCCGGGCTCGGGCTGGTCGTCCTGGAGGTGTCCCCCCGCGCCGGCATGGCCGTCACCGCCGCCGAGGACTCGGTGTTCGCCGTCCGCATGGGCGACTACGCGCGTCGCGCCTCCGCCGACTCCGGCGACCGCTTCCTGCACGGACTCGCCCATCTCGCCGTCGCGGCCATGGCCTTCCCGCGCCCCGAGGACCTCGCCGACGACGGCTACATCGGCCGGGTCACCGTCAACGGCGTCGACGCCTTCGTCCGCCAGGCCTGCCACCGCCTGGAGGAACGCGCCGCCGAGCAGGGCGAGAACACCGACCCGGCCACCGAGGCACCGGGCCTGGAGGCGGCCTGGCGGATCTGGGCCAGACGCAGCGCGACCGGCGCCACCAAGGACGCCCGCCGGTTGCCCGGCTCGACGACCGGCATCGTCGGCAAGGCCGCCGCGTTCCTCACCGACTCCGGGTTCCTCCAGCGCACCGGTGACGATCACGGCGGCACCTACCGCACCACCGCCCGCTACCAGCTCCAGGTCCGCGACATGGCGGGCAGCGCCGCCCTGGCCGAGCTGCTGGAGCTGGGCGTCGTCCCGGTCACCGACGGCACCGCCACCCTGATGCCCGCCGAGGACACCGACGACCTGGAGCTGGTCGCCGACGCCGGACTGCCGTTCCACTCCACCTGACGACCGGACCGCTGCTCCCGCCGCCCCTTCTGCCCCCTGCCCCGCACCCCACGACTTCACGAAGACTGACGAGAGTCCGCCATGTACGAGCTGTCCCGGGTCCGCCTCTACTCCATCGGACCCGCCGGTGCGCGCTACGCCGACACCGTGCTTGACCTGCGCGGCGTGGGCGAGCCCGTGCCCGACCCCGCGCCCACGCAGGCGGAGTTCTTCCAAGAGGAGCCCGTAGGTCCGCCGCGCCGCCCGGCGCCCGCCGGCGTGCTCTTCCTGGAGAACGGCGGCGGCAAGTCCGTTCTGCTCAAGCTGATCTTCTCGGTGATGCTGCCCGGCCACCGCAACACCCTGGGCGGCGCAAGCTCCGGCGTGCTGCGCAAGTTCCTGCTCGCCGACGACTGCGGACACGTCGCCCTGGAGTGGCAGCACGTGCAGACCGGCGAGTGCGTGGTCGTCGGCAAGGTCAGCGAGTGGCGCGGACGCCAGGTCTCCAACGATCCGCGCAAGTTCGCCGAGGCCTGGTACTCCTTCCGCCCCGGCCCCGGCCTCACCCTGGACAACCTGCCGGTCGCCGAGTCCACCGCGGTACGCACGCCCGTGGAGGGCGCCTCCGGGGCCCAGGGCCGGCGGCGCACCATGAAGGGCTTCCGGGACGCCCTGACCGAGGCCGGCAAGGCCTACCCGCACCTCGAGGTGCACTGGGAGGAGATCCACGAACGCTGGACCGAGCACCTCGGCGACCTCGGCCTCGACCCCGAACTCTTCCGCTACCAGCGGGAGATGAACGCCGACGAGGGCGAGGCCGCCGGCCTGTTCGCGGTGAAGAAGGACGCCGACTTCACCGACCTGCTGCTGCGTGCCGTCACCGACACCCGCGACACCGACGGACTCGCCGACCTGGTCAGCGGCTTCGGCAGCAAACTGGGCCGGCGCGCCGAGCTGATCGCCGAACGTGACTTCACCGCCGGCTCGGTGGACCTCCTCGGCAGGATCGTCGAGGCCACCGAGGCCCGCACCCGCACGCGGGACGTCCACACCGGCGCCGAGCGCCGCACCAGGGCGCTGGCCCGCCGACTCTCCGCCCGAGGCGTGCAGGAACGGGTCCGGGCGGCCGACCTCGCCCAGCGGGTCACCGCCGCCGCGTACGCCGTCACCCACGCCGAGGCCGCCCGCGAACGCAGCGCCCGGATCGCCGCCGAACTCGCCTACCGGCACGCCTCGCTGGCGCTGACCGCCGCCGAGAAGTCGGCCGCCGCCCAGAAACGGGAGCTGGCCGACGCCCGCACTCTGCACTCGGCCTGGCAGGCCGCCGAGGCCGTCCTGCGCCACCGTGCCGCCGCCGACCGCGTCGCCCGGGTCTCCGCCGCGATCCAGGAGGCCGAGAGGGACGCCGCCCCCGCGCTCGCCGCCCGTGCCAGGGCCGCCGTCGTCCTCGTCCGCGCCCTGCACGCGGCGGCCACCGGGGCCGAGTCCCACGCCAACGAGGAGGAGGAGCGGTCCGCCGCCCTTCAGGAGGCCGGCGACACCGCCCACCGCGACTCCACCGCCGCCGCCACCGAGGCCCAGCGCGCCCGCAGCGAAGCCGGGCACCTGCGCCAGCGGCTGACCGAGGTCGAACAGGAGACCGCCGAGGCGGTCCGCGCCGGCTGGCTCGACGACAGCACCCCCGACGCCGACCCGGCCCGCGCCGCCCTCGCCGCGAGCGACGCCGAGAAGAGCACCGTCGATGCCTGGGACACCGCCCGTGAGGCCGCCTCCCGGGCCACCGAGCGGGCCCGGGAGGCGGCCGGCGCCGAGGCCCGCGCCGAGCTGACCGCGGCCCGCGCCGCCGACGCGGCCACGGCGGCCGGCCGCGCCCACGAGGCCGAGCGCCGCACCGCCGAGGCACTGGCTGCAGAGGAACGGCTGACGGAGCTGCTCGGCCTGGCCCCGGAGGACCACGACCGGCCCGGGATTCCGCAGCCCCGCCAGGACACCGCCACCGCCACCGCCACCGCCACGGGCACGGGCACCGGCACCCACAGCGGCACCGCCGCCGACGGCCGGACCCCCGCGGCCGTCGCAGGGGCACTCATGGCCGAGGAACTCGACCGCTTCGCCGACGAGCTGCGCGAACTGCTCGACAACGCCGTCTCCTCCGCCGAGCGGCAGCTGTTCGAGCTGCGCACCGCCGCCGCCGACGACGCCCGCATCCTCGGCGCGCTCGGCGACGGCGGTCTGCTGCCGCCCGGCCCCGACGTGCTGGCCACCGTCGAGTTCCTCGGCGAGCACGGCATCCCGGCCCTCCCCGGCTGGCGCTACCTGGCCCAGGCAGTCGACCCCGCCGACCACGCCCGCGTACTCGCCGCCCGGCCCGAACTGGTCGACGGCGTGATCATCACCGACCCGGCCGCGCACGCCCGCGCCCGGGAGACCCTCGGCGACGCGGCGCTGCTGCCGCGCTCGGCCGTCGCCGTCGGCACCGCCGCCGCGCTCCTCGCCCCGACCCCGGCCGCAGGCGCGGACGACGGCGGAGTCTTCCTCGTACCGCCGAACCCGGCCATGCACGACGAGTACGCCGCCGACGAGGAGCGGCAGGCGCTGCGTGCGCGGGCGGCCGAGCGTGACGAGGAGATCCGCACGCTCGCCGCCCGGCTCGGCAAGGACCGCGAGCTAGCCGCCCGCCTCGCCTCCTGGCGCACCGGCTGCCCGGCCGGCCGGCTCGCCGAACTGGCTCAGGCCGCCGAGGAGTCACGTGCCTTCGCCGCCGAGACCGAGGCCGAGCTGACCGAGGCCCGCACGTCCCGCGCCGAGGCCGAGGAGACCGCCGCCGAGGCCGTCCGGGTGCGCGACGAGCGGCAGGAAGCCGCACAGCGGGCCCGGCGCTCCGCCGACGCCCTCGCCGGACTCGCGTTCCGGCTCCGCGAACGCGCCGGCTGGCAGGTGAAGGTGCGGGAACTGGCCGACGAGGCCACCGAGGCCGAGGCCCGCGCCCAGGCCTGCCTGGAGCGCGCCCGCGCCGCCGACGAGGACCGGCGCGCCGCCCAGCGCGCCGCGGACGACGCCCGCCGCACCGCCCGCGCCCTGCGCGCCGAGCGCTCCGAGATCGCCGGCGCCCCGGACGACGTACCCGAGGATGGACCCGAGGACGCACCCGGGGACGGCACCGACGCGCCCACGGCGTCCCTGCCCGCCCTGCGGGAGGCCTACCGGGCCGCCTCTCAGGTGTACGAGAAGGTCGGCGTCGGCGCCGACCTGCGCGCCGAGCAGGCCCGGGCGGAGGGCGACGAGAGCGCCGCCCGCGCGGAGCTGGACCGGCTGAGCAACAAGGTCCGCACCCGCGCCGCACAGCTCCTGGAGTCCCCCGACGGCTCCGACGGGCCGTCCCGGCAGGCCGCAGCCGCCCGCGCCGACGAGCTGGTGCAGCTGCTGGAGACCCGGATGACCGGCGCCAGCGAACAGCTCGGCCGGCTGCGCGGTGAGGCCGAGCGGCTCGCACCCGAGGACGGGGGCGCCCACACCGAGCTGCCCGAGGACCTTCTGCCGCGCGACGCCGAGCACGCCCAGACCCTGCTGCGCACCGCCACCGCCGAACTCGCCTCCCGCACCGAGGCGCTGGCCCAGGCCCGCGACGCGCATGCCGGGCTGCTGGAGGCGCACCGCGCCGCCGAGGACGCGGCCGGCGGCTTCGACGAGATCGCCGCCATGCTGCGCGACCTGCTGCGCGAGCACACCCCGGAGGAGGAGCAGGAGACCCCCGACCCCTACCCCGGCAGCCCGGAGGAGGCCCGGCAGTCCGCCGCCGAGGCCCGCCGCTCGCTGCGCGGCTGCGCCGCCGATCTGTCCGCCGCCGAGACCGCCGTCCGCGAGGCCTGCGACGTCCTGGTCCGGCACGCCAACTCCACCCGCTACGAGCAGGTCCGCACCCCGGCCCGGCAGCAGATCCGCGAGCTGCCCGCCGCCGCGCTGCCCGAGCACGCGGGCAAGTGGGCGGACGCGTTCGCGCCCCGGCTGCGCGTCCTCACCGACGAGCTTGCCCAGCTGGAGCGCAACCGCGACTCGATCGTGGACCGGCTGCGCGGCCTGGTCGAGTCGGCGCTGACCACGCTCCGCTCCGCCCAGCGGCTCTCCCGGCTCCCGGAGGGGCTCGGCGAGTGGTCCGGGCAGGAGTTCCTGCGCATCCGCTTCGAGGAACCGGACCAGGCCACCCTCACCGAGCGGCTCGGCGAGGTCGTCGACGAGGCGACCCGCGCGGCCGTGAAGAAGAACTCCGACCTTCGGCGCGACGGCATGTCCCTGCTGCTGCGCGGTGTCGCCGCCGCCCTGCAGCCCAAGGGCGTCGCCGTGGAGATCCTCAAGCCGGACGCCGTGCTGCGCGCCGAGCGCGTCCCCGTCGGCCAGATGGGCGACGTCTTCTCCGGCGGTCAGCTGCTCACCGCCGCCATCGCGCTGTACTGCACGATGGCCGCGCTGCGCAGCAACGACCGGGGCCGCGACCGGCACCGGCACGCCGGCACGCTCTTCCTCGACAATCCCATCGGCCGGGCCAACGCCACCTATCTGCTGGAACTCCAGCGGGCCGTCTCCGATGCGCTGGGCGTGCAGCTGCTCTACACGACCGGTCTGTTCGACACCACGGCACTGGCCGAGTTCCCGCTGGTCATCCGGCTGCGCAATGATGCGGACCTGCGGGCCGGACTGAAGTACATCAGCGTGGAGGAGCATCTGCGGCCGGGCCTGCCGAAGCAGGCCACGGCAGGAGAGGCCGAGACGGAGACCGCGCACAGCGAGATCACCGCGACGCGGATGTTCAAGCGGCCTGTCTGACCGTCCCCGGCCCGTCTGACCGTCCCCGGGCTGTCTGGCCGTCCCCGGGCTGTCTGGCCGTCCCCGGGCTGTCTGGCCGTCCCCGGCCCGCCGGGTCGGCGCCCGGCCCCCGTCGGGCGCGTCGCGCCGCCCACCCGACGGCACCGAACCGACCGGGGGACACGGCTGCTCAGGGATGCGACAGCTGCCCGGCGCCGCCGCTCGGCGATATCCGCTCCGTGGCCCGCTCGGCGGCACGCGCCTGCCGACGCGCACGGCGCCGCTCCCGGCGCAGCGCCCGCGCGGTGCTGCTCGGCACCGACACCACGCCGTGGCGCTGGTTCCAGACCTGCCGGGTCACCCACACGTCGAGCACCCCCCAGGTCGCCACCACCGTGCCGACCACGCTGCCGATCACCATGGGGAAGGCCAGCCAGGAACCGGCCAGCGTGCACAGGACGGCCACCATCGCCTGGACCAGGGTCACGGCGACGACGAGCACCGCGCGTACCGCCGCCGTGCGCACCGGGTCCGGCAGCCGGTGCCGCCGACCCGGCTCCTCGGTCCACAGCGGCCGGTGGACCGGCCGCTCCCAGCGGGCCGGCCCGCTCTCACCCGGCGCACCGCTTCGCTCCGCCGTGGCCATCAATGTGTCACTCCCCACCGCTCCGTGTGTCACTCCGCACCGCCGGCAGCGCGCTCGCCGGGTCCCGCAGGACCGAGCTCCCCTGTGGCTGCCCGGCTTGCGCTGCTTTACGCCGCCTGGATACGGGATGCGGCTCCCGTGTGTGATTCCGCCCCCGATTTCCCCTATGAAGGACGAACAGCTCACCTCCAAGATTCCCGCACACCACCGACAACCGATCAATTCCGGCCAACCGGACCGCCGTGTCGCGGGATCCGGCCTCGGGCCGGTCCCGCGGACCCGGGAGCAATCTCCCGCAATGCCCGGACAAACCCACCGTTCGGCGCCGTCGGTACGGAGGTTCTGCTTCCGGACGGGCCTTCGAGTTCCCCGCGCGTCGGTAGTAGGCTCGCGCCGTTTGTTGACGCACATGCGTGCCCCCTGCCGGTGGGGGTCGAGCTGGGGGAGGCCATGCGCTTTCGCGGGAAGTCGATCCGCCGGAAGATCGTGGCGCTGCTTCTCGTGCCGCTGCTGTCCCTGACCTCCATCTGGGCCTTCGCCACGGTACTCACGGGACGCGAGGCAGCCCGGCTGTTCGAGGTGTCGTCCGTCGTGGAGAAGGTCGGTTATCCGGTCGAGGACACCGTCCGCGTCCTGCAGCAGGAACGCCGCCAGACCCTCGTCCACCTCGCCGACCCGCGCGCCTCCGACGGGCTCGCGGCCCTCCGGCGCAGCCGGGCAGCCACCGACGAGGCCGTCGCCGAGATCCGGCGCAACGCCCGCGAGTCCGCCGTACGCGACGCGCTCAGCAGCTCCGAGGGCGAGCGGCTCGCCGCCGTCCTGGACGCCTTCGACGGCATCGAGTCCCTGCGCCGCAGCGTCGAGGACGGCACCGTCGACCGGGCCCAGGCCCTCGGCCTCTACAACCGCCTGGTCGACCCCTGCCACGGCCTGCTCGCCAACCTCCACGTCGTCGACGACGTGACGCTGGACAAGCAGTACCGCGCCCTCGTCAACCTCTCCCGCGCGCGCGAGCTGCTCTCCCGCGAGGACGCACTCCTCGGCTCCGCCCTGGTCACCGGGCGCCTCACCCGGGACGAGATCCGCGACGTCTCCGACCTCGCGGCCCAGCGCACCCTGATGTACGAGGTCAGTCTGCCGCTGCTGCCCGCCGCCGAGCGGAGCCGCTACGAGCGCTTCTGGAAGAACGCTTCCTCCGCGCCGCTGCGCGTGGCCGAGCAGGCCGCCGTCTCCTCCGGCCCCGGGACGCCGAACGGGGTCACCGCCAAGAGCTGGGACACCGCGGCTGCGGACGTGCTCGCCGAACTGGGCAGCCTCGGCGACCAGTCCGCGGACCGGTACCAGGACCGGGTCCGGCCGGTGGCGATGTCGGTCATCGCCAAGGCGGTCGTCGCGGGCGTCCTCGGCCTCATCGCCCTGCTGCTGTCGCTCTTCCTGTCCGTGCGCATCGGGCGGGCCCTCATCCGCGACCTCCGCCGGCTCCGCCTGGAGGCGCATGAGGCGTCCGGCGTGCGCCTGCCCAGCGTGATGCGCCGTCTGTCCGTGGGCGAACAGGTCGATGTCGAGACCGAGGTGCCGCGTCTGGAGTACGACAAGAACGAGATAGGCGAGGTCGGCCAGGCACTCAACACCCTCCAGCGTGCGGCTGTCGAAGCCGCCGTCAAGCAGGCCGAACTCCGCTCCGGGGTCTCCGAGGTGTTCGTCAACCTCGCCCGCCGCAGTCAGGTACTGCTGCACAAGCAGCTCACGCTGCTGGACACCATGGAGCGCCGCACCGAGGACACCGGGGAACTGGCCGATCTGTTCCGCCTCGACCACCTCACCACCCGGATGCGCCGGCACGCCGAGGGCCTGGTGATCCTCTCCGGCGCCGCCCCCTCCCGGCAGTGGCGCAAGCCGGTGCAGCTGATGGATGTGGTGCGGGCCGCCGTCGCCGAAGTCGAGGACTACGAGCGCGTCGAGGTCCGCCGGCTGCCCAGGATCGCCGTCACCGGCCCCGCCGTCGCCGACCTCACCCACCTCGTCGCCGAACTCCTGGAGAACGCCACGGTGTTCTCCCCGCCGCACACCGCGGTGCAGGTCCTCGGCGAGCGCGTCGCCAACGGTTTCACCCTGGAGATCCACGACCGCGGCCTCGGCATGGCGGCCGACGCCCTGCTCGACGCCAACCTGCGGCTTGCCGAGACACCGGAGTTCGAGCTCTCCGACACCGACCGGCTCGGCCTGTTCGTCGTCAGCCGGCTCGCCCAGCGCCAGAACGTCCGGGTCTCGCTGCAGCCCTCGCCCTACGGCGGCACCACCGCGGTCGTGTTCGTCCCGGACGCGCTGCTGACCGAGGACGCCCCGGACACCAACGGCGTCGGCTTTCGGCTGGACCGGCCCACGCGCACCAAAGAGACCGAGCGCGAGGGGAGCCGCCGCTCCACCCTTTCCGGTACGCCGGTTCGCCTGCCCGGGGTGCCCTCTCCGGTGCTGGACGGCCCGGTCGAACTCGAGTCGCCCGTCGGGCTCGACTCGCACGTCGACCTGGACACCGTCGACCTGGACGCCCTCGACGACGGCTTCCCTGGCACCACCTTGGGCGACCAGGAGAGCGAACGCGGCGGCCTGTTCCGCCCGCGCCGCCCCGCCCTCGCGCCGGCCGACGACGCACCGGGCCGCCGCGACGCTTCCGATCACCCCGGGCGGCGCCGCCCGGCGCACGAGCACCGCGACACCCCTCACCGATCCGGGCCCGAGAAGGACGACCGCGGCGGTCCGGTCCCGCTGCCTCGCCGCAGGACCCCCAAGCTGGTCAGCTCGCACGGCCGACCGGTACCCGACCACGACCGGCGCGGCCGGACGGACCGGGGGACACACGCGGAGCGGACGGAGCAGGAGGCGGACCGACCGCCCAGGACGGACGGGACCGGCGGGACGGACAGGACGGACAGGACGGACGGGAAGGACAGGACGGACAGGACGGACGGGAAGGACAGGACGGACAGGGCGGACGGAACGGATGGGACCGGCGCACCGGAATCGCCCGGTGCGAACCACCGGGGCCGTCCCGCGCTTCCGGCGCTGCCGCAGCGCTCCCGTCCGGCCGAGGCGGCGGCGAACCCGCCGGACGATCCGCCCCGACGACCGGCCGCCGAGCCGTCCGGTCACGGCCCCGGCCACGTCCCGGAGCCCGGATCGACCGGCGTCGCCTCCGGAACGCCAGGTCCCTCCCCCGGAACACCCGGCCCCGCGAACGGTTCCCTGCCGCGCCGGGTCCGGCAGGCCAACCTCGCGCCCCAGTTGCGCCAGAGCCCGGAGAGGCGCACCGAGGACCGGACCGACACCGCGGACCGTGACGCCGAGGAAGTGCGCAGCCGCATGGCGTCGCTGCAGCGTGGCTGGCAGCGGGGCCGCAGTGAGAACGCGGCGACCGACGAGGTTCGCGAGGCCCGAGGCAGCCGCGACGTCAGAGGCGTCCGCGACGCCCGACGCGCCTCGGACCCGCAGACGCCCGATCCGGCAGCACTCGAATCACCCTCATCCGCACCACGGCCACCACATGCACCACAGGCGCCAAAGGCATCACAGACGCCCGAGGCACCACGAGGAACGACTAAGGGGGACGGTCGATGACCGCACCGAAGGCGACCGGCCACACCGCGACCATCGCCGGGGAGCTCAACTGGCTCCTCGACGACCTGGTGGAGCGCGTCGCGAGTATCCGCAAGGCCGTCGTCCTGTCGGGCGACGGCCTGGCCACGGGGGCTTCCAGGGACCTGACCCGGGAGGACAGCGAGCACCTGGCCGCCGTGGCCTCCGGGTTCCACAGCCTCGCCAAGGGCGTGGGCCGCCACTTCGAGGCCGGCAACGTCCGGCAGACCGTTGTCGAACTCGACGACGCGTTCCTGTTCGTGACCGCCGCCGGTGACGGAAGCTGCCTGGCCGTCCTGGCGGACGCCGACTCGGACGTCGGCCAGGTCGCGTACGAGATGACCCTGCTCGTCAAGCGGGTCGGCGTGCACCTGGGTACTGCGCCGCGCACCGATCCGACCCCGGGCGGGTAGTGGGATGGCATGAGCGCAGACGGTCAGGGAAGACACCACTGGTTCGACGACGAGGCCGGCCCGGTCGTCCGTCCGTACGCCATGACGCGCGGACGCACCACCAGCGCGGCCCAGCACCGCCTCGACCTGATCGCGGTGGTGGTCACGGAACCCCGGGCGGACGATCCGGAAGCCGATGCCATGCTGTCCCCGGAACACGTCGACATCGTCGAGCGATGCCGGCAGGGTCCGCAGTCGGTCGCCGAGCTCGCCACGGAACTCGACCTCCCGATCGGCGTGGTCCGCGTGCTCGTGGGGGACCTCGTGGATGCGGACATCGTGCATGTGAACCGGCCCGTCCCTCCGGCCGAACTGCCGGACGAGAGCATTCTGCGCGACGTGATCAACGGGCTCCGGGCGCTGTGAGCGGCCCGGGGATCCGTACGGACGGCTCGGCCCGGCGGCGGCAGAGGCACGCCGAGGCCGCACGGGGGGACCACCAACCATCAGCATGCAGGAGTGGAGACCGATGATCTTCGGGCGTTCCCAGCGGGGCAGAGCCCCGGTCGAGCCCGTCACGCTCAAGATCCTGGTGGCCGGCGGCTTCGGCGTGGGCAAGACCACCCTCGTCGGCGCGGTCAGCGAGATCCGCCCGCTGCGCACCGAGGAACTGCTCACCGAGGCCGGCCGGCCGGTGGACGACGTCAGCGGCGTCGAGGGCAAGCACACCACCACCGTGGCCATGGACTTCGGCCGGATCTCGCTCCGCGAGGACCTGGTGCTCTACCTGTTCGGCACCCCGGGCCAGGAACGGTTCTGGTTCATGTGGGACGAGCTGTCGGAGGGCGCGCTGGGCGCCGTAGTCCTCGCGGACACCCGCCGTCTGGAGGACTGCTTCGCCGCCGTCGACTACTTCGAACGCCGCGCGATCCCTTTCATCGTGGGCGTCAACTGCTTCGAGGGGGCCGCCCGCTACCCGGCCGAGGACGTCCGGCAGGCCCTCGACCTCGACGGGGGCGTCCCGCTGCAGATGTGCGACGCCCGGGACCGCGAGTCCGTCAAGGAGGTCCTCATCGGCGTCGTCCGGCACGCCATGGCCCACGCGGAGCAGCGCCGGGCCGTGCCCACCTGAGGCTCCTCCGCACGCCGCCCCCGCCGGATCGCAGGAGGAGGCGGCGCGCACACGGCCCGTACCCCGCCGACCGGGTACGGGCCGCGGTCCTGGACGGGCGCACGGCCGGAAACCGGAGTTTCGGTCTCCACGCGCGCGTGTGTGTGCGCTGCGCACCCGTGCGTCCACGTCAACCGGCCGGCGCCCGACTACCCGTTGCCGTCGTCCTCGTCGTCCAGCCAGCCGAAGCTCTTCTCCACGGCCTTGCGCCAGTTGGCGTACTCACGGTCGCGGACCGACACATCCATGGCCGGCGTCCACTCGGCGTCCCTGGTCCAGTGTGCCTCGAGCTCGTCGAGGCCGTCCCAGACCCCGGTGGCGAGCCCGGCCGCGTACGCGGCGCCCAGACACGTCGTCTCGGACACCTTCGGGCGGATCACGGGTACCCCGAGCACATCCGCCTGGTGCTGCATCAGCAGACCGTTCCCCGTCATGCCGCCGTCGACCTTCAGGGAGGTGATCCGCACCCCGGAGTCCTGGTACATGGCGTCCACCACCTCGCGCGTCTGCCAGCTCGTCGCCTCCAGCACCGCGCGCGCGAGATGCGCCTTCGTGACGTACCGGGTGAGCCCGGTGACCACACCGCGCGCGTCCGACCGCCAGTACGGAGCGAACAGCCCGGAGAACGCCGGGACGATGTAGGCGCCTCCGTTGTCCGCCACGCTCGCCGCCAGGGGCTCGATCTCGTCGGCGGTACGGATGATGCCGAGCTGGTCGCGGAACCACTGCACCAAGGCGCCCGTGACGGCGATCGCCCCCTCCAGGCAGTAGACCGGCTCCTGGCCGCCGATCCGGTAGCCCATTGTCGTGAGCAGCCCGCTCTTGGAGGCCACCGGCCGGTTGCCTGTGTTGAGCAGCAGGAAACTGCCCGTGCCGTAGGTGTTCTTCGCCGTGCCCACGTCGAAACAGGCCTGTCCGAACACGGCGGCCTGCTGGTCGCCCAGCGCCGAGGCCACGGGGACACCGGCGAGCTGGCCGACGGCGGTGCCGTACACCTCCGCGGACGACCTGATCTCGGGCAGCACGGCCTCGGGAATGTTCATCGCGGCAAGGATCGACGGGTCCCACTGGAGAGTCTTCAGGTTCATCAGCATGGTGCGCCCGGCATTGGTCACGTCGGTGACGTGCCGCCCGCCGTCGGTGCCCCCGGTGAGGTTCCAGATCAGCCAGGAGTCGATGGTGCCGAAGGCGATCTCGCCGCGTTCGGCGCGGGCCCGGAGCCCGGGCACGTCGTCCAGCAGCCAGGCCACCTTGGGACCGGAGAAGTAGCTGGCCAGCGGCAGCCCGGTGGCGTCCCGGAACCTGTCCTGCCCGGCTGTCCCGCCCAGTCGGCGGCAGAGCGCCGAGGTGCGGGTGTCCTGCCAGACGACGGCGTTGTGCACCGGCTTGCCGGTGGCGCGGTCCCACAGGACGGTGGTCTCACGCTGGTTGGTGATGCCGAGAGCACTGAGCCGGTCGGCCCGCAGCCCGGCCTTGGCGATCGCCCCCGCGACCACGGCCTGCACCTTGGACCAGATCTCGGTGGCGTCGTGCTCCACCCACCCGGGCTTGGGGAAGATCTGGCGGTGCTCGCGCTGGTCGACGGCGACGACGGCACCGTTGCGGTCGAAGATGATGCAGCGGCTGGAGGTGGTGCCCTGGTCGATGGCGGCGACGTACTTCGCTGTGTGGTCCGTCATGGCTGTCCCTCGGGCTCCTCGTCGGAAGCGGGCGTGGTAAGGGGAGGGCGTCGTCCGGGCGGTGCGGCCGGGGCGGGCGGGTCGGCAGCTCGGCAGGCGGCGTTGCGGACCGGAACCCTGGCCGCACCGGCCGCACCGGCCGCACCGGCCGCACCGGCCGCACCGGCCGTCCCGCTAGCCCGCTCCGCTCCCGCGCACGCAGGCCAGGAACCGGGCGCAGTGCGCGAGACGGCACAGGCCGGCCCCGAGGACGGCGGTGACCGGCCGGCCCGGCACATGGGCCCGGGCCTCACCCCGCTCTGCGGAGTCCACCGTGAAGCCGACCGTGACGGTGAGGTTCGGACGGCCACCGGACCGCGGCGGGGCCGGGCGGGCGCCCGCCGACACCCCGAACCCCCCGCCGGACGCGATCACCCCCCGTCCCGCGGCACGCGCCTTGCTGTGCCGGAGGGCGAGGACGGCGCACACCCCCGAGCCGAACAGGACGCGGATCGCCGTGCCGATGATCTCGTCCACGAGATGTCTCCGTTGCTCATGGCGGCTCCTAGGCCTGCGTGCAGGGTGCGTTCCCATGGCGACCTCCGCCGAGGGCAGGTGGTCTCGCGCCCCGCCCGGCGGCCGTGACGAGCGTGCCTTCGCGGTCGACCCGCCCGTGGGGGAGTGGCGCCGACGCCGCAGAATCCGCGCCGCGCGGTTCCGCAATACTCCGAGATGTACGGCGATGTCGACCGACACCGGAAGTGTTCACCGGCGTCCGGGGGCCGTCAAGGTCGCCGACGGCAACGGTTCCGCCGTCCCTCAGCTCCTGCCCCGCTCCGCCGCGCACCGTGCCGACGCCGACGCCGACGCCGACGCCGACGCCGACGCGGGAGCGGGAGCGGAAGCGGACACCGGCGGCGACAGCGGCTGAGCCGCCGGCGGCGATACCGAGGCGTGCGCCCGCGCATGCGCCCCGACCCGCCGGACCTCGTGCCCCTGGACCCCCGCCCGGCCCAGCACCCAACTCGCCCCGTGCAACGCCTTGGCAGCCTTCTTCAGGGGCGCCAGACAGGCGGCGGCCTGCCGGTGGTCCGCCACGCTGCCGGGCGCGCACAGGACCGTCGCCAGGGACAGCGTCACCGGCCGTCCGCCGGCCGACCAGGGTGCGTCCAGCACGGCGGAGGCCAGCGGGTCCAGACCCTCCGGTTCCGCGAGGACCAGGAAGTCGTCCCCGCCGATGTGCCCCACCCGCGTGCTCCCGCCGGCCGCCTGCTGCAGCGCCCGCCCGACCGCCCGGATCAGTTCGTCACCCGCCGCGAACCCGGCGCCGTCGTTCACCTGCTTGAAGTGGTCGACATCAAGCCAGCTCAGCGCGAACCCGCGCCCGTCCGCGATCCGCCGGTCCACCTCACCGGTGATCGCGTCCGAACCCGGCATCCTGGTCAGCGGATTGAGCCCCGCCGCCTCCTCCACCCGCGTCTCGGCCAGCGCCCGCACCAGATCCGCGAGCCGTACCACGCCCACGCACCGCCCGTGCCCGTCCACCACGGCCACGTCGTCCGACGTGCGGCCCCGGCCGCCCACCGCCACCACGTCCAGTACTTCCCAAGCCGTGGCATCTACGCCGACCGTCCGCGGTGGATCCCCGAGTTTGGCGGCGGGCCGGTCGGCGTACAGCGCATGCCCGTACCGCCCCGACATCGACAGCAGGAACCGGGAGCGGTGCACCGACCGCACCGGCACCCCGGCACGGTCCACGAGCACCACTCCGGACACGTCCGGCGACCCGGTCAGCAGCGCCCGCACGCGTCCCGCGGAGGCCGTTGCCGGGAGCAGCGCGGCCGGCCTGACGAACTCCCGTACCGACGGCCCCGGCCGTGACACCGGTACGACATCGGGGGACTGGGGCGGAACGTATACGTCCGCCGCGGGCAGCCGGGCCGGCGGCGCGAACAGATCGCCCTGCGCCAGCTGAGCACCGGCAGACCGCGCCGCCGCGCACTGCAACTCGGTCTCCACGCCCTCCACCGCCAGCAGCGCCCCCAGGCCCTCGCACAGCGTCCGCATCGCCCGCACCGCCGCCGACCGCGCCAGCAGCGATGCATCGAGCTTCACCAGGTCCGGCGCCAGATCCGTGAGCAGCCGCAGCGGTACGTCGCCGTCCCCGACGCCGTCCGCGCTGATCCGGAAGCCCTGCTCCCGCAGCGCGCCCACCGCCTCCAGAAGCGCCTGCTGCGGGACGTGCGTGTACGGCGGTCCGACGTCGAGCGTCACCTCCCACGGCCGTCGCCCTGCCTCCCGGACGGCGTCGTGCAGCGGTGTGAGCCCGCCCAGATCGGCGAGCGTGCCCGCGAACACGTTCACATGCAGCGGCAGCAGGGTCTCCCTGCGCGCCGCGGAGCGGACCGCCATCACCGCCAGTCTGCCGTCGAGTTCCGGGTCCCGCCGGGCCTCGGCCAGGATGTCACCGGTCTCCGGGCGGGCGAGTATCTCCAGCGCCGCCACCCCTCCGGTGGGCAAACTGACCACCGGCTGGAAGGCGAATCGGAGACTGTCCGTCCAGGAGCGCACGGGAGCATGATGGCGCTGCGATCGCCCGACTTGGCCCAGTTCATGAGACGTTCACGCAGGATTCCGGCCCGATCACCGTACGTAGCGCGCGCCCCGGCCGCCACGCCGGACCTGCCTGCTTCCGCGACCGGAGAAACTCCTGATAGACGCAGAGGGCATGACACGCCTCTCCCTCGCGGTCCGCACACTGGCCGCCGCACTCGCCGCCCTGCTCGCCGCGACGGCCGCCACCCCCGCAGCCGCCCGTACGGGGACGGACCTCAAGGCGCCGAAGGACTTCGTGACCCTCGGCAGCGTCGCCCCGACCATCATGCACGAGATGCGCTACACCACCCGGCACAACTTCGTGGGCGACCGCATCGACGGCTACCGGCACCCCCTGTGCATCCTCACCCGCGCCACCGCAGAAGCCCTCCGGAAGGCCCAACTCCGCCTCCTGCGCCGCGGCTACTCCCTCAAGGTCTACGACTGCTACCGCCCGCAGCGCGCCGTCGACCACTTCGTCCGCTGGGCCGAGGACCTCGACGACCGGCGGATGAAGGCCGAGTTCTACCCGAACGTCGACAAGTCCCGCCTCTTCGCCGACGGCTACATCGCCCGGAGGTCCGGCCACAGCCGCGGCTCCACCGTCGACCTCACCGTCGTCAGGCTCCCCGCACAGCCCACCCGCCCGTACCTCCCCGGCGAGCCGCTGGCACCCTGCACTGCGCCCCAGGACCAGCGCTTCCCCGACAACTCCGTGGACATGGGCACCGGCTACGACTGCTTCGACACCCTCAGCCACGCCCTGGACCCGCGCATCCAGGGCGTACCACGCGCCAGCCGGCTGCTGCTGAAGAACACCCTGGCGGCCGTCGGCTTCACCCATCTCCCCGAGGAGTGGTGGCACTTCACGCACTGCCCGGAGACCTACCCGGACACCTACTTCGACTTCCCGGTGTCCCGGCACTCCCTCACCGGCAGGCGCTGAACCCACTGGCAGGCACTGAACCCACTGGCAGGCACTGAACCGCCGCCCGCACCGCCGACAGGCCGCGCCGCCGCCCTGATCGGCCGATCGGCTACAGTCCGCCGCGTGTCCGAACCCCGAACCCCCGTCCCCGACCGCATCCCGGGCAGCCACTGTTCGAGCTGCGGCGCGCCCTACGGAGCGGGCGTCTCCGGCTGGCCCCGGACCTGCCTCGCCTGCGGCACCACCGCCTACCGCAATCCGCTGCCGGTCGCGGTCGCCCTCCAGCCCGTGTACGACCACCAGGGCACCGCACTGGTGGTGGTCACCCGGAGCATCGCCCCCGCGCGCGGGGGCACCGTCCTGCCCGGCGGCTACGTCGACGACCGGGAGGACTGGCGGCGGGCCGTGGTCCGCGAACTCGAGGAGGAGACGGGCATCGTCGCGGCCGGCCGCGACGTGCGCCTCGCGGACGCGATGAGCTCGCCCGACGGCCACCTGCTGCTCTTCGGCATCCTCCCCGAACGCCCCGCCGAGAGCCTGCCCGCCTTCTCCGGAACGGACGAGACCGCGGGCCGGCACCTGCTGCGCAGGCCCCGGGAACTCGCCTTCCCGCTGCACACCCTCGCCGCACGCGCCTGGTTCGAGGGCCGGTACACCTGAGATCAGCGGCCCGCGAGCCCCCGCACCCGCACCGGGTACGGCGGCTCACCGGCGCTGTTCCCGCCCTCCCGCTCGACCACCACCCGCCGCCCCTCCCAGCGGGCCACGTACCGCTCGATCTCCGGGTCGTCCCAGCCGTCACCCGCGTCCGGCACCACCAGCCCGCCCCCCGTCCTCCCCCGGCCCGGCGCCCACACCTCCAGCTCCAGCCCGCCGTCACCGCACACGGGCAGCACGGCCCCCGCGCGCGCGAACACCGGAATCCGCGACAGCGGAGCGTCGACCAGCACCTGCGCCGGACCCTCGTACGCCCGCCCGGTCGCCGTGTCGTACCACAGCCCCCGCGGCAGCTGTACCGCACGCCGGTCCGCCCCCGGCACCAGCACCGGCGCCACCAGCAGACCGTCACCCAGCAGAAACGCGTCCTCGCAGTCCCGCAGCGCCCGGTCCTCCGGAGCCGACCACCACAGCGGCCGCACGTACGGCGCCCCGGTCCGCCGTGCCAGATGTGCCAGCGTGACGAAGTACGGCAGCAGCCGCCTCCGCTCGACGAGCGCCACGCGCGCGTGCCGCAGCACCTCGGCACCGAACTCCCACGGCTCCCTGCGCCCCGCCCGCAGACTCGCATGCGTACGGAACAGCGGCAGATACGCCCCGAGCTGGAACCAGCGCAGATACAGCTCCGGCGACGGGCTCCCGTCGAAGCCCCCCACATCCGGTCCCGAGTACGGCACCCCGCACAGCCCGAGCCCCAGGACCAGCGCCAGCGACGCCTGCAGCCCCGGCCACCCCGTGGCCACGTCCCCCGACCACGTCCCGCCGTAGCGCTGCATCCCCGCCCAACCGGAGCGCGAGAACACGAACGGCCGCTCCTCGGGAACGAGCCTCCGCAGCCCCTCGTACCCCGCCCGGGCCATGCACAGCGCGTACACGTTGTGCGCCTCCCGATGGTCACCGCCCCGGCCCTCCAACGCATGCCGGGCCGACCGAGGCAGCGTCGTCTCCCCGAACGCGGCGAACGACGTCGGCTCGTTCATGTCGTGCCAGAACCCGGCGAACCCCTGCCGGATCCGCTCCTCGTACAGCCCGCCCCACCACTCACGCACGCGCGCGTGCGTGAAATCCGGGAAGACCGCGTCTCCCGGCCACACCACCCCGCGCACCACCCGCCCGGCAGAGTCCCGCACGAACGCGTCCTCGGCCGCCCCGCTGTCGTGCACCGCATCACCTGCCACCGCGGGCACCGCCGGATCAACGATCGACACCAGCCGGATCCCGTCCCGCCGCAGCTCCTCGGCGAGCTGCGGCAGCTTCGGGAACCGCTCCCGGTCGACCGTGAACACCCGATGCCCGTCGTAGTGGTCGATGTCCAGATGCACGGCGTCCAGCGGCAGCCCCCGCTCCTGATAGCCCGCGACGATCCGCCGGACCTCCCGCTCGCTGCCGAAGCCCCAGCGCGCGTGGTGATGACCCAGCGCCCACGCGGGAGGCAGCGCCGCCGCACCGGTCAGCGACGCCCAGGCGAGCGCCACGCGCGCGGGAGTCCCCACCACCACCCAGCACCGCAGCGGGCCACCGTCCATCCGCAGCACACTCGTCCCCGGCCGGTCGTGACCCGACCCGGCCCCCTCCTCCCCCTCCCGCAGGGTCACCGTGCCGTCCCGGGAACTGTCGTGGAACACCAGATGGGTACCGGCATCGGCCACCACCACCTGCACCGGCATCGTGATGTACAGCGGATCGTCACCGGGAGCGAACGCCGTCCCCGGGTCCGTGTTCCACAGCCGGTACGCCCCGTCCCGCAGCCGCGGCCCCGACGCCCGCCCCCCGAGGCCGAAGAACCGTGCGTCCGCCGCCACCTCCGACCGCTGCATCCACCGCGCCGGACCGCCGCCCACCGGCTCCCACCACCGGGGCGGCAGATCACGGCGCAGCGTCACACCCCCCGGAGTCCGCACCTCCACCGCCCCGTGCCGCGAGACGGCCACCGTCACCCGCTCGGCCACCACCCGCCAGCCACCCTGCTTGTCCGGCTCCAGCACCGCCCGCGGATCCGGCTCCGGACAGCGCCCCGCCAGCGCGTACGACGGCTCCGGGTCGGCCCCGTCCCACCCCCAGAACACAGCACCGTTCACCGCCACCAGAATCCGCAGCTCCGACCGCTCGAACCGGACCACACCCCCACCGGGCCCGTACTCCACCTCCCGCACCGGCCCCGGCACCCGCGCCCGCTCGGCCCCCCGCGGCGGCAGCCCCCGGGCGTCGGCACGCTGCCGACGCCACGCCGCACGCACGGTACGCAATCCCTGAGCCGCCCCCACCGAACCGACCGCCTTCACCGAACGCACCAGGTCACGACCGTCCATGCCGATCACCCTGCCATCGACCCGGCCCCGCGCGGGCACCGTTCAACTGCCGTTCACCCGTGCCGGGGCCACATCTTCGCTCCACGGACCATGTGCGGCGCACCCTGGTGTACAAGTCGATCACATGGCATCGTCCGTGTCAGCCGCGTCACGCGCACACCCCAGCCCGTGCGCGGAGGACGCACACGACGCGCACAGTCCGGGAGCCGCCCATGTCGACCGTGAACCCCCAGCCGCTCTGGCAGCCGGATCCGCAACGGATCGCCGGAGCCCGGATCACCGCCTTCCAGTCCTGGGCCGCCGACCACCACGGCGCCCCCGCCGAAGGCGGATATCCGGCCCTCCACCGCTGGTCCGTCGACGCACCGGAGGCCTTCTGGAAGGCCGTCACGGAGTGGTTCGACGTCCGGTTCTCCACTCCCTACGCGCGCGTGCTGGGCGACCGGTCCATGCCCGGCGCCGAGTGGTTCCCCGGCGCCACCCTCAACTACGCCGAGCACGCCCTGCGCGCCGCGGACACCCGAGCGGACGAACCTGCCCTCCTCCATGTCGACGAGAGCCACCAACCGCTCCCCGTCTCCTGGGCCGAACTGCGCCGCCAGGTCGGTTCGCTCGCGGCCGAACTGCGCGCCCTCGGCGTACGTCCCGGCGACCGCGTCAGCGGCTACCTCCCCAACATCCCCGAGGCCGTCGTCGCCCTCCTCGCCACCGCCGCCGTCGGCGGAGTCTGGACCTCCTGCGCCCCCGACTTCGGCGCCCGCAGCGTCCTGGACCGCTTCCAGCAGGTCGAACCCGTCGTCCTGTTCACCGTCGACGGCTACCGATACGGCGGCAAGGAACACGACCGCCGCGACACCGTCGCCGAACTCCGCCGCGAACTGCCCACCCTGCGCGCGGTCGTCCACATCCCCCTCCTGGGCACCGAAGCCCCCGATGGCGCCCTCGACTGGCCGGGCCTGACGGCCTCGGACACCGACCCCGTCTTCGAACCGGTCCCCTTCGACCACCCCCTCTGGGTGCTCTACTCCTCCGGCACCACGGGACTGCCCAAGGCCATCGTCCAGTCCCAGGGCGGCATCCTGGTCGAGCACCTCAAACAGCTCGGCCTGCACTGCGACCTCGGTCCCGACGACCGCTTCTTCTGGTACACCTCGACCGGCTGGATGATGTGGAACTTCCTCGTCTCCGGCCTGCTCACCGGCACCACGATCGTCCTCTACGACGGCAGTCCGGGCTTCCCCGACACCGGCGCCCAGTGGCGCATCGCCGAACGCACCCGCACCACCCTCTTCGGCACCTCCGCCGCGTACGTCATGGCCTGCCGCAAGGCCGACGTCCACCCCGGCCGTGACCTCGACCTCTCCACCGTCCAGTGCGTGGCCACCACCGGCTCCCCGCTCCCCCCGGACGGCTTCCGCTGGCTGCACGACGAGGTGCGTGACGACCTCTGGATCGCCTCCGTCAGCGGCGGCACCGACGTCTGCTCCTGCTTCGCCGGAGCCGTCCCCACCCTGCCCGTCTACATCGGCGAGCTCCAGGCCCCCTGCCTCGGCACCGACCTGCAGGCCTGGGACCCCGCCGGCAACTCCCTGATCGACGAGGTCGGCGAACTCGTCGTCACCAACCCCATGCCGTCCATGCCGATCCGCTTCTGGAACGACCCCGACGGCAGCCGCTACCACGACAGCTACTTCGACACCTACCCCGGCGTCTGGCGCCACGGCGACTGGATCACCCTCACCTCCCGCGGCTCCGTCGTCATCCACGGACGCTCGGACTCCACCCTGAACCGCCAAGGCGTCCGCATGGGCTCCGCCGACATCTACGAGGCCGTCGAACGGCTCCCCGAGATCAAGGAATCCCTCGTGATCGGCGTCGAAGAGCCCGACGGCGGCTACTGGATGCCCCTCTTCGTCCACCTGGCCCCCGGCACCGTCCTCGACGACACCCTCCGCACCGCCATCAAGCGGACCGTTCGCGAACAGCTCTCCCCACGCCACGTACCCGACGAGATCATCGAGGTCCCCGGCATCCCCCACACCCTCACCGGCAAGCGCATCGAGGTCCCGGTCAAACGCCTGCTCCAGGGCACCCCCCTGGACAAGGCGGTCAACCCCGGATCCATCGACAACCTCGACCTCCTGCACTTCTACGAGGACCTCGCCCGCAAACGCGCCTGACCACCGGAGACCCACCCCCGCGGGCCGGCCGACACTTCGTCGCCCGGCCCGTTGTCAGTGCCGCCGATTACTGTGAGTGAACATAGATCGACCGTGCACAGGGGGAAAGACACATGGCGCACACCGACAGGACCCATCGGACCAACCGGACCGACCCGGCCATGCGACGCGTCCTGCGCCGCGAGATCGCCGGCACCATCGCCCTCCTCGCCGACGAGCACGACTTCCACACCATGCGCCGCTACCGCAGCTTCACCTTCCACGACCACGCGGCCTACCTGCGCCAGGTCGAGGCCGTGCTCAGGACCCGCGCCGCCGAAGGCACCCACACCACCCTCGCCCTCTTCGACCCGGCGGAGTACGCGGCCTTCTGCTCCACCACCGGCATCGACCCCGACACCCCGTCCAGCCGCAGCCGCTTCACCGCCGAACTGTCCGCCACCGGCCCCACCGTCCCCTACGACGGCCGGCCCCTCGCCGACCTCCTCCCCGCCCTGATCGACGCAGCCGTCCGCCAGGCCACCTGGGAGTACACCACCACACTCCTGGCGCGACTCGGCAGCTGCGCCCTGTGCGGCGAGGACATCGGACGCTCCGCCTTCACCCGCGCCACCGCCCTCCTCACCCGCGTCCTGGACACCGCCCCGCCCGGCAACCGCCACCTGGTCTGCAGCGTCTCGGGCACCCCGGAACACCTGGCCGCCGTCCTCCACACAGACCAGGACACCGCCGGCACCCCACAACTGGACGAGGCCGAAGCCCTCGAGTTCACCAGCGTCCTCGCCCTGGGCCTGGCCACCCACAGCCCGGGCGGTCTGGTCATCCGCACCAGCGCCCCCGGCACCCCCGACCGCGTCTACGGCTGGCGCCTGCACCGCTACGGCCTCGCCCCGCTCACCGCCGCAGAAGTCTTCGACGCCTATTGCACCGATGCCGATTCAGGCGACCTCATCTCCCCGGAATCCGACGTCGACTACTGCGAGCCGCCCGACCTCGGTGAAGACCCCCCGACCACGGAACACCGGCACTGAACGCCCGAGGGGCGCCCCACCCTCAGGCGGAGCGCCCCTCACACACGGGAGAGACCGGACTTCTCGGCTCCTTCGGCCTACTCGCCGGAGAGCACCGCCTGCGCCGCGTCCCGCGCCTCCTCGGCACTGTCCGCGGCCCGCGCGGCAGCCGCGGCCCGCTCGCACTGCGCAAGCGTGAACTTCGCCAGCGTCGCCCGCACATAGGGAATCGACGCCGCACCCATGGACAGGGAGGTGACACCCAGACCGGTCAGCACACAGGCGAGCAGCGGATCGGACGCCGCCTCACCACAGACACCACAGCTCTTGCCCTCGGCCCTGGCCGCCTCGGCGGACACCGCCACCAGGTCGAGCAGCGCGGGCTGCCACGGATCCTGCAGCCGGGACACCGCACCCACCTGACGGTCCGCGGCGAAGGTGTACTGCGCCAGGTCGTTCGTCCCCAGCGACAGGAACTCGACCTCCTGCAGCACCGAACGCGCCCGCAGCGCGGCCGACGGGATCTCCACCATCGCACCGAACTTCGCCCGCAGACCCGCCGCGCGGCAGGCGTCGGCGAACGCCTTGGCATCGGCCCGGTCCGCCACCATCGGGGCCATCACCTCGAGGTAGACGGGCAGTCCATCGGCCGCCTTCGCCAGCGCCGTCAGCTGGGTACGCAGCACCTCGGGGTGATCGAGCAGCGTACGCAGCCCGCGCACCCCCAGAGCCGGGTTGGGCTCATCGGCCGGGGTCAGGAAGTCCAGCGGCTTGTCCGCACCGGCGTCCAGTACGCGCACCACGACCCGGCCCTCGGGGAACGCCTCCAGGACCTGGCGGTAGGCGGCGACCTGCACCTCCTCCGACGGAGCGTTCTTGCTGTCGTCGAGGAAGAGGAACTCGGTACGGAACAGACCGACGCCCTCCGCACCGGCCTCGACGGCCGCAGGCACATCCGCCGGACCGCCGACGTTGGCCAGCAGCGGTACCTTGTGCCCGTCGGAGGTGGCACCCGGACCGGTCGCGGCGGAGAGCGCCGCCCTTCGCTCGGCGGCCTGCGCCTCCAGCTGCGCCTTCTTCTCCGTGGTCGGACTCACGAAGATCTCGCCGGTACTGCCGTCCACGGCGATCACCGTGCCCTCGGGCAGCTCACCGGCACCGGGCAGGGCCACCACGGCGGGCACGCCCAGCGCCCGCGCAAGGATCGCGCTGTGACTGGTCGGCCCGCCCTCCTCGGTCACGAAACCGAGGACGAGGGCGGGGTCCAGCAGCGCGGTGTCGGCAGGCGCCAGATCGCGGGCGATCAGGACGTAGGGCTGGTCGCTGTCCGGAACACCCGGCATGGGCACCCCGAGCAGCCGGGCCACGAGACGGTTCCGCACGTCATCGAGGTCGGCAACCCGCCCGGCCATGTACTCACCCGCACCCGCGAGCAGCTCGCGGTAGTGGGAGAAGGCGTCGTACACCGCCCGCTCGGCAGTGCTGCCGACCGCGATCCTCCGCTCCACGTCCGACATCAGCTCGGGATCCTGCGCCATCATGGCCTGCGCCTCGAGCACCGCCTGAGCCTCGCCGCCGGCCAGATTGCCGCGCGCGACCAGGTCCGCCGCCACAGCCTCCACGGCCTTGCGGGCGCGCCCCTGCTCACGCTCCGCGTCCTCCGCCGGGATCTGCTTGGCGGGCGGCTCGAGAACCGCCGTTCCCATGTGGCGCACCTCGCCGATGGCCACACCGTGGCTCACGCCGACGCCTCGCAGCGTTGTCTCCATCTCACCCGTCTCCGAATAGTGCGGCGGGCCCGGCCGCCGCGATGGTCGTCCTACCAGCCGTCTCACGACGGCACTGACATCACTTCCAGAGAAAGAGACTCTCGCCGGCCTTCACATCGCCGTCCTCACGCAGCTCGGACAGCGCCTCGGCGCCGGCTTCGAGGGCGACGACCGGACACACCGGCGACTTGCCCGCCGCCTCGACCTCGGTCGGGTTCCACCGCACGATGGACTGTCCGCGCCTGACGGTGTCGCCCTTGCTCACGAGCAGCTCGAATCCCTCGCCGTTCAGCTGCACGGTGTCGATGCCGAGGTGGGTCAGCACACCGTGCCCGCTCTCGTCGACCACGACGAAGGCGTGCGGGTGCAGCGAGACGATGACTCCGTCGACGGGGGCGACGGCCTCGGAGGGCTCACGCACGGGGTCGATGGCGGTGCCCGGGCCGACCATGGCCCCGGAGAAGACCGGATCCGGCACGGCCGCCAATCCGATGGCGCGTCCTGCCTGCGGGGACGTCACGGTGGTCATGGAGAGCCTCCCAGGGGTGGAGAGCTGCATCTGCAGCAGCGTATGTCATAGGAAGTAACGCTTCCGCATGATGCTACCGATTAGAGGTCTAGACCACCACTCGCCGCGGATTTGCGTGCGTTCTGAGGGCGCGTGTACAGTCGTGGTTCCTGCTCGGGGTCGAGGGACGCGAGTCCGCCTTCCGGCTCGGCAGGCAACCGACTGGATCAGATCCTATCTCCGGATCCGCTTCTGCATGCCCGCAGGAGGGTGGTCAGAGAGACCGGAAATGC